>CBDUBO010000602.1:0-1938 GCA_965365405.1 uncultured Rhodothermales bacterium
TCAAGCTGCTCCAGGAGAAAGGGGCCGACGTGGTGTACCACGACCCGCACGTGCCCCAGTTCGACGAGCACGGCGTGGCGATGACGAGCGTGACCGACCTGCAGGCGGCGCTCGGCGAGGCCGACTGCGTCGTGATCGCCACCGACCACACGGCCTACGACTGGAACCAGATCGCCGGCGCTTCTTGCATCGTGGACACGCGCAACGCGCTGGTCAAATCGGTCGCCGAGCCCGTGCTGGCCTGAAGGTGGCCCTCTGAAGAGGGTCTGACTCCGCGGAAGGTTTTCCGTGCTGCTGCCGCCGTGCCGATCTCCCGGCGCGGCGGCAGTATCTTTTGCCCCATGCGCAACTTCGCCCTCACCGGCCTGGCCGGCTATATCGCTCCGCGCCACCTGCAGGCCATCCGCGACACGGGAAACCGCCTGGTGGCCGCTGCCGACCCGCACGACTCCGTCGGCATCGTGGACAGTTTCTTTCCCGACGCGGCTTTTTTCACCGAGTACGAGCGCTTCGACCGCCACCTGGAGAAGCTGCGGCGTGGCCCGGAAGGCGAGCGCGTTCACTACGTGAGCGTGTGCTCGCCCAACCACCTCCACGACGCCCACATCCGCACGGCGCTGCGCGTGGGTGCGCACGCGCTCTGCGAAAAGCCGCTCGTGCTCAACCCCTGGAATCTCGACCTGCTCGAAGAGCTGGAAGGGGAGAGTGACGCCAGGGTGTACACCGTGCTCCAACTGCGCGTGCACCCGAGTCTGCTGGCGCTGCGCGAAAAGCTCCAGGCTGAGCCGGACAGGCGGCATCAGGTGCGCCTCTCGTACGTGACGAGCCGGGGCCGCTGGTACCACTTCTCGTGGAAAGGCGACCCGGCCAAGTCGGGCGGCGTGGCCACCAACATCGGCGTCCATTTTTTCGATCTCCTGCTCTGGCTTTTCGGTCCTGCCGAGCAGAACGAGGTGCACGTGGCCACGCCCGACAAGATGAGTGGCGCGCTAGTCTTGCAGAACGCCGACGTGCAGTGGTACCTCTCGCTCGATGAGCGCGACCTGCCGCCTGGCGTAGCAGGTAGCCAGCCTACCTACCGCTCCATCACGGTGGATGGGGAAGAGGTGGAGTTCAGCGGCGGCTTCCGCGACCTGCACACGCGCGTGTACGAAGAAACCCTGGCCGGGCGCGGCTTCCGCATCGCAGACGCCCGTGCGTCCATCGAACTCGTGCACAGCCTCCGCTCGGCCACCCCTGTTCGCCCTGCGCTCGACCCGCACCCGATGGCTACCGGACGCGTGGAGGAAACACGATGAGCGCAGAGAGGCAGGAGCGTATCCGCACGCTGCCCGGCGTGACCATCCACGAAAGCGCCTACGTGGACGCGCCCTGCCAGATCGGTGAGGGCTCGAAAATCTGGCACTTCGCCCATGTGTCGGCAGGCGTGCAGATCGGGCGGAAGTGCGTGATCGGGCAGAACGTCTTCATCGGCGGCGGCGTGACGTTGGGCGACAACGTCAAGATTCAGAACAACGTGGCCGTTTACACGGGTTGCGAGGTCGAGGACGACGTGTTTCTCGGGCCCAGTTGCGTGCTCACTAACGTCACCAACCCGCGCAGCCAGGTGAACCGCCAGCAGCTCTACGAAACGACGCGCTTCCGGCGCGGCGCAACCGTGGGGGCCAACGCGACCATCGTGTGCGGCATCACGCTGGGGCGCTACTGCTTTGTCGCCGCCGGCACCGTCGTGACGAAGGATGTGCCCGACTACGCGCTCGTGATGGGCAATCCGGGGCGGCAGAAGGGGTGGATGAGCCGCCACGGCCACCTGCTGCGCGTGGACGAAAGGGGTGAGGCCGTGTGTCCGGAATCGGGCTTTCGCTACCAGCTCGAAGGCGGCGCGCTGCGCTGCCTCGACCTCGACGAGGACGCCCCGCTGCCAGCCCGGCTCGCCGT
>CBDUBO010000603.1:0-1926 GCA_965365405.1 uncultured Rhodothermales bacterium
ATGGAAACGTTCCGCAACCTGCTCGACCTCATTTCGGTCTTCGTCCTGCCCATCCTCATCGTCGGCTTCCCCGTGTACGGGCTCTACAAGCGCGTGCCGGTGTACGAGGAGTTCGTGACGGGCGCGAAAGAGGGGTTCACGATTGCCGTGAGCATCATCCCGTACCTCGTCGCCATCCTGTTCGCCATCGGCATGTTCAGGGCTTCGGGCGCGATGGACTTTCTCGTAGAGGGCCTGCGCGGCGCACTCGGCCTCATCGGCGTGCCGCCCGAGGTGCTGCCCATGATGATCGTGCGCCCGCTCACCGGCAGCGGCTCGGCGGCCATCGTGCTCGACATGATCAGCCAGTACGGCGAGGACTCGATTCTCGTCAAGATGGCCGCCACGATGTTCGGCTCAACCGAGACGACGTTTTACGTGATCGCGGTGTACTTCGGGGCCGTCGGCATCAAAAAGACGCGCCACGCCGTGCCCACGGGCCTCATCGCCGACTTCGCCGCCATGCTGCTGGCCGTCTACGTGGTGCGCCTCCTGTTCGCGTAAGCGCCTTTTTGCGCTGCGCCTTGCGGGCTATTTTGGGCGCGCACCCTTCCCCTGTCTGCCATGCGCCTGCTTCTCGTCAGCGCCCTCGCCTTCCTCTGCGCCGCCTGCGATTCCGGCGTTGGGCCGGAGTCCCCGCCTCCGCCCTCCGATGTGGAACTGCTGCTGCGTCCGGCCGACGTGTCGCTCTTCGTGAGCGAAACGCAGAGCCTCCCGCTCGACGCGGTGGCGCGGAGCCGTAGCGGCGCTCCGGTCACGTTCAGCGTGACGGGCGGAGGCCAGGCCGTGCAGGCCGAGATCGCCAGTCGCAGCCTCGAAATCCGGGCGCTCCGGCCAGGCCGCGAAACGCTGCGCCTGCGCATCGCGGCGCGCGACACGCTCGACCTCTTTTTCAACGTGGCCGTCCAGGAAGGGGCCGTTCGCCCCACCCGCGCCCTGGCCGACACCACGCTCTACGCCCGGCGCGACACGCTCGCGTTCGACCTGAGCCAGTACTTCGAGCACCGCGACGGCGGCGCGCTCCAGTTCCAGGCGTCCTCTACCTCAGGTCGGGTAGAGGCCCGCGTGGTGGGCAGCGTGCTGCGCATCACGGCGCTGGACGATGCGCAGGCGACCGTGTCGGTGCTGGTGCGGGGAGACGCCTCGCCGCCCGTCGCGGCCTCGTTCGCCGTGCGGGCGCGGGCGGACTGGTGCGCCGCCTCCGTCGCCGCGGCGTACTTCCCGGTGACAGTCGGCGAAAAGCAGCGCTATCAGGTGCGGAAAACGGCCCGGTACCAGCTCGGCTACGGCATCGCCACGACGACGCTCAACGGCGACGCCGTCTGGACGATTGCGGAAGGCGCGTGCCGGTTGGGAAACATGACCGTGCAGATCGAGGAGTCGTTTACGGCAACGCTGGACTCGACCATTGCCAATTACCTCGACCAGACCCGGCCTTCGCAAATCACCTTTCCGCCGAAAACGGCCAGCACTACACGAACGCTCTCCTTTATGCTTGACGCGACGCTGCCGCTGGCGCTGGGGCAGGTTTACGACCTGTCGGGGCTCGTCGGGCCGCCCCTCGATTTTCCTGATACCGACCAGGAAACGGTGGAGATCTCGCGCCAGGGCGGCGGGTTCGGATCGACTTTCCGAGTTGCCCTCACCCTTCAGAAAGGCGTGGGCATCGTGCGGTTCGAGAGGACACACAGCTGGCGCGATACGGGTTCGGGGCAGTTTTCGGAAGGGCACAGCGCCGTCCGGATCCAGTAGTGTCGTTCAACAGAAAAGCCCCCACCAGTCGTGACCGGCGGGGGCTTTTTCATGCTGCAAGGTGCAGGCTTACAGTTCGATGACCGAGTTCTCCGAGAAGAACGGCGTCGGGGCGGAGCCGTCGGCTTCGCCGTC
>CBDUBO010000604.1:0-1917 GCA_965365405.1 uncultured Rhodothermales bacterium
ACGAGCACGAGGGCGTTGAGGAGGTCTTCCTCGGCGTCGAGAAAGCGGTCGTCGGCGTTGGCGATTTCGACCAAGCGGGCCAGCACGTCGGCGCGCTGCTCGGGCGTGAGCATCTCGCTCAGGCGCGTCATCACCGTTTCGCGCGTTGTCGCGTCGGGGTGGGGGGTGTAGAAGTCCAGCGTTTCGCGCAGCACGGCCGGGATCACGTCGGCGTTCGGAGGGGCAAGCGGACCGGTGGCAATGCTGCGGCGGATGCGGACGAGTTCTTCTTCGGCCAGGTGGGCGTCGGTGCCCACGGCCAGGGCGAGGTAGAGGTAGGCCAGGTCGTGCAGCGCTGTCCACCCTTCGGGCACGCGCGCGCCCCGTACGTGCCATATGCTCGCGATTTTGGCGACGAACTGACGCTCGGCGTCGTGCAAGATGCCGTCGGCGCGGGCAATTTGCATGAGCCCGTCGAGGGCTTGCTCCCGCTCGGTGTGGCTGAGCGTAGCGCCCAGGTGCCGGCATGCCTGCCGCGCCCGCTCCCAGCGGTCAGACGCCGTCGCGTAGGTGCGCAGCGCGTCCTGCACCACGGCCTGCACCTCCTGCTGCGACCATCCCGGATGGTGACGGTAGAGGCGGTCGGCCAGGGATTCGAGTTCGAAAGCGCTCAGGTGGTCGTCCACGCCGTGCGCGAGGGCCAGCGCCAGCAGAGAGAACTCAAAGAGGGCTTCGCGGTCTGCGGCGTGCGGTTTCATCGGAGTGGTGGATGCCGGATCGTCAGCATACACATGTTGCTGCGATGCTGCAGCGCGGCATCTGCAACGATAGAGTCCCTTCCGACCCGCAGCGAGGCCACACGCCCGAATCTCCCGGCAGGCGGCATCGTTCATCCCGCCCCTTTTCCGCCGTACCCATGACCCCACTGCTTGCCGAAAAACTGGCCCACCTGCCCACGGGGCCGGGCGTGTACCAGCACAAAGACGCCGAGGGCAAGGTGATTTACGTGGGCAAGGCCAAAAACCTGCGCAACCGCGTCCGCTCCTACTTCCAGGAAAACCGCCCGCGCGACGGACGCATCCAGGCGCTCGTTTCCAAGATCGTGGACACCGAGATCATCGTGACGGACACCGAGGCCGAGGCGCTGATTCTGGAAAACAACCTCATCAAAAAGCTCAAGCCGCGCTACAACGTCAACCTGCGCGACGACAAGACCTACCCCTGGATCTGCATCAAGAACGAGCGCTTCCCGCGCATCTTCCCCACCCGGCGCGTCGTCCGTGACGGCTCGAAATACTTCGGCCCCTACACCGACGTGAAAAACATGCGGCGCGTGCTGGACGCCGTGCGGTCGCTTTTCAAGCTGCGCACGTGCAGCCTCCACCTCGCGCCCGAACCCATCGCCGCGGGCAAGTACCAGGCGTGCCTGGAGTTCCACATCAAGAAGTGCGCGGCCCCGTGCATCGGCGCGCAGACGGAGGCAGAGTACAATGAAACCATCGCCCGCATCGAGAAGCTGCTCAACGGCCACACGGGCGAACTCAAAAGCATCCTCTCTGCCGACATGCAGAAGCTGGCCGCCGAGCGGCGCTTCGAGGAGGCTGCCGAGCGCCGCGACCAGATCCGTGCGCTCGACGTGTACGCCGAGAAGCAGAAAATCGTCTCCCCCGATGCCATTGACCGCGACGTGTTCGCGCTTGCCCTCGACCGCGAGGAGGACGTGGCCTGTGGTGTGCTGTTCAAGATCCGCGAGGGCAAGATCATCGGGCGGCAGCACCACTACCTGCGCCGCCTGGAAGACCGCCCCGAAGCTGAGCTGATGCAGACGCTTTTGGAGCAGTATTACACCGAGGCCGCGTTTTTCCCCGACGAAGTGCACCTTTCGCACGCCGCCGACGACCCCGCGCTCGTCGAGACGTTTCTGCGCGAGCAGCGGGG
>CBDUBO010000605.1:0-1911 GCA_965365405.1 uncultured Rhodothermales bacterium
GCCTTGGGCACGGCCTGCCACTCCATCTTCTCGCGCGTGCCCGCAAATGCGATGGCCGCCTCCGGCGAGAGCCGACGCACGGCGTCCGCAATGGCGATGGCGGGATAGACGTGCCCGCCGGTGCCGCCTGCGGCGAAAAGGATGCGGGGTTGGGAAGTAGACACAGCGAAGGGGAAAAGGCAGCGCTAGGCGCTCTGACGGGACACGTTGAGCAGGATGCCCACCATCGCGCCCATGGCGACGAGGGCGGTGCCGCCGTAGGAGACGAACGGCAGGGGCAGGCCCGTCACGGGCAGCAGCCCGCACGAGACGCCCGCGTGGATAAAGGCGTAAAGCACGACAAACGTCGTGAAGCCGACGCCGAGCAAGAGGCCGAGCGGGTCGGGCGCGTAGCGCGCGATGCGCAAAAAGCCGCGAAAGAGAAAGGCGACAAAGCCAGCCAGCAGCAAGAGGGCTCCGATGGTGCCGTACTCCTCGGCCACGATGGCGTAGATGAAGTCGTTGTACGGCGCGGGCAGAAAGTCGCGCTGGACGCTTTTGCCCGGCCCCACGCCTGTCCACCCACCAAGGGCAAAGGCGATGCGCGCCTGCCGCGCCTGGTAGCCTTCGGCCTGCGCGTCGAACACCTGCTCGGCCTGCGTGTGTGGGAAAATCTTGATGCCCGCATACGCCTCGACGCGCGCGGCGCGGGCGGGCGAGAACCACAGCATGAGGGCCGCCAGTAACACGCCCACGAGCGCCAGGCCCGTCAGGTGCAGCACGCTCACGCGCGCCACGAAACACACAGCCAGGCACACCACGAGCAGCACAGCCGCGCTGGACAGGTTTTCGATCCCGATCAGCCCGACGGTCGCGCCGATCCACAGCATCGCGGGCACAAAGGCGCGGCTGAAGCTCTTGATGTACTCCTGTTTGCGCACGAGCAGCACGCTCAGGTAGAGGATGAGTGCGACGCCCGCGATGTCGGAGGGCTGAAAGCCCAGCGCGCCGATGCGAATCCAGCGCGCCGCGCCGCCACTCACCACGCCTACCACCTGCACGGCCACCAGCAGCACAAGCGAGCCCACGAGCGCCAGCTTGCTCAGCTTGGCCAGCTTGTGGTAGTCCAAGACGCTGAAAAGGCCCATCGCGCCGAGCGCCAGCATCAGCCGGAACGTGTGGCGCAAGAGAAAACGCTCCTCGTCGCCCCCACTCTTGGTCTGCGCCAGGAACGACACGGCGCTGTACACGGCCACCACGCCGAGGGCCGCCAGCACGAGCACCAGCCACACCGTGTACCGGTCGGCAGGTTTACGAGCAGCCTTGGTGAGTGCGGCGAGCATGGGGAAAGGGGAAGAGGGAAGGGCGATTGGCGAACAAGTTGGGCAGAGCGGGAGGCAGGAAAGGCGAGAAGTGCATTCAGGAAGGCCGCCTCCCCGGTCACTATTCGTCCTTCCCCCTTTCCCACCTACAGATTCATCACCAGTCGTTTAAAGGTGTCGCCGCGGTCTTCGTAGTTCTCGAACATGTCGAACGAGGCGCAGGCGGGGCTGAGCAGGACGATGTCGCCGGGGCGAGCGAGGGCAGCAGCGCGGCTGATGGCGGCTTCCATCGAAGCGCTCTTCTCGCTGATCGGGGCGGCGGCGCCGAGTTCGCGCATCACCTTGTCGGCACTCTCGCCGATGGCGACGACGGCGCGCACGCGGTCGCGCACGAGGCTGCGCAGCGAGGCATAGTCGTTGCCCTTGTCGCGCCCGCCGGCAATGAGCACGATCTTCTCGTCGGGAAAGCTTTCGAGGGCGTACCAGACGGCGTTGACGTTGGTGGCCTTCGAGTCGTTCACGTAGCGGACGCCGCGCACGTCGCGGACGAATTCCAGGCGGTGCGGCACGCCCTCGAACGTGGCGAGGCTCTCGCGGACGACCTCGCTGC
>CBDUBO010000606.1:0-1910 GCA_965365405.1 uncultured Rhodothermales bacterium
TGGCCGTGCCGTTTGCGCGCAAAAACGTGTTTCCGGGCAACTACACCACGTTCGTTTCCGACGGGCAGGTGCGCGTGCGCAGCGTGAGCGCGGTGCTGCGCGTGGCGCGCACCTCCGGGCTTGCCCTCGAAGCGTCCTACACGCTGGGCCACAGCACAGGCTCCGCCGCCGCCCTCGCCAGCAACATCTACTGGCTGCGCGAGCCGGGCTTTGCACCTTTCGACGCGACGCGCAGCGCCCCCCATCACGTGCTCGGCGGGGTGCTCGACTACCGCACCGGGGCAGGCGAGGGGCCGCGCCTGGGCCGCATGGCCCTGCTGGAAGGCCTGCACGCCCTGTTGGCCCTGGAGGCGCGTAGCGGTGCGCGCTACACCGCGCTCCAGAATCCGTACCCGATAGGCGTCCCGACGCCTCCCGTAGGCGTGGCTGGCAGGATTGGTGGCGAAGCACTGCCGTGGACCGTGCTCGTCCACGTCCACGCCGAGCGCGCCGTGCCCGTGCGGGGCCGCACCGTCACCCTGTTCGCGCAGGCCCGCAACCTGCTCGACGCCCGGAACCTGCGGGCCGTGTACGCCTCTACCGGCAGGCCCGACGACGACGGCTATCTGGACACCGAGGCGGGCCGAAGCAACTACCCGGCGGACAGCATCGGGCGGTTCTATTACCAGGCGCGCCTGCAAAACCCCGACCACTATGGCCTACCCCGCGAGGTGCGGCTGGGGCTGCGGCTGGCGCTGTAGGCTGTGCCATCAGCGCGTGCGAGGGCGGTTTCTGGTGGGTACGTCCAGGCGTTGCGGGGCCTCGTCGTCCAGCAGGGTCGCGTCTATGCGTCCGCCCAGCGTCTCGCCGCGCTCGGCTTCATACGCTTCGCTCTCGCCCGCGATGCGTTCGAGGTTCGTCATCATCTCGTCCAGCTTCTGCTGCGCATCGCGCGACATCTTGCCGAACCACGCCCGCGCGCCCCAGAACGAGAGCACCGTCGCGAGGGTCAACAGCAGCGGCACGAGCAGCGACATCTTGCCGACAAACGCCGGGATGGTGAACATGGCCGCAAAGAGCAGGAGCATCCCGGGCAAGATGAAGACGGTGGACTGGTTGGAGAGCTTGCGCGTGGCGTGAAGGCGCGTGCGGCCCCGCCGCGGCGTCACGGACACGTGCCCGTAGATGTAGTTCGACCCGAGCTGGGTATAGCCGTAGAGCCACTCGAAGCCGCGCCCCACCTCTTTCACCTCGCCCGTCGTGCCAAACGCGCGGCGGATCTCGTGCACCATCTCGGCCCACTCCTCGCCGTCCACCTCGTGTCCCACCACGCGCTCGGCCTCGATTTTGTAAGCGCCGCCCCAGAAACCGGCCTTTTGCTGCTGCCGGGGCAGGGGCGTACCCATCGCCGCCTGCTCCACGAAGCGCGGGTCGATGCCGGCCTCCTCGGCCACCCGCCGGATTTCTTCGAGTGTGAGGCCGGTCGTGAAGTCGCGTTTGGCGGACTGGAGCGCGGCGGCTTGGCGCAGCAGATCCTGGATTTCTTTCTCGTTGTAAACGCGCATGGGTGGGCGGAGGGAAGGGAAGGGCAGCGGATTACCGGGTGCGCGCGCGGGTCGGGGGGTGGAGGGGCGCGCTCTCGCCCTCCGCATCCGGCAGCGCGATGCGGCCCGGCGGCAGGACTTCTGCTTCGGGCTGCGCTTCCGTTTGCCGGTCCGCCAGCGCCTCGGTTTCGCCCGCGATCTGCTCGACGCGGCTCAGCGCATCCGCCATTTTGCGCCGCTCCTTGCCCCCGACGTAGCCCGCGATGGCCCGCAGCCCGAAAAAAATGGTCAGCAGGAAGGTGAGAGCGAGCAGCACGTTGAGGCCGGCGCCGAGGCTGAACAGCTCCCCGGTTGCGAGCAGAATGGTGAACGCGACCGCGAGCCCCG
>CBDUBO010000607.1:0-1910 GCA_965365405.1 uncultured Rhodothermales bacterium
GGCGCGTGAAGTGGCGGCCCACGAAGCCCGCCGCGCCGGGGATGAGGATCTTTGCCATGCTATTCGTAATGCGTCCAGAGGCGCAGCACTTTCACCACGCGCTCCGCTTCGAGAACTTGGTACACGAGCCGGTGCTGGATGTTGATGCGCCGGGAATACGCGCCGCTCAAGTCTCCGACGAGCTTTTCGTACGGAGGTGGCGTCTGACAGGGATTGATGCGCAGGATTTCGAGCAACGTCTCTGCCGTCGGCCTGAGACCGGCAGCCGCCAGTTTCCGCGCGTCTTTCTGCGCCAGCTTGGTGAACACGACCTCCCAACTCACCAGTCGAGCGTGCTACTGCAGTCCGCAACCGGCGTCTCCATGCCTTCCCGAAGGCTCTCGCGCATCCCCGGTACGGACAGCAGGTAGAGCGTTTCCTGGATGGCCCGCCAGTCGCGCTCGCTCACGAGCACCGCGTCTCCCTGCCGGGCGGTGATCTGGACGGGCTCGTGAGCGTCGTTCACCTCGCTCACCAAACCAAAGAGCTCGGCGCGGGCACGGGTGATGGAGATGGTCTTCATGCGGCAGGTGATGTACGGCATCCCGTACATTGCATCAGGAGGGCAGTTCCACCTCACGGCCCAGCAGGAAGGGCAGCAGCTTTTCGACGAGCGCCTCCCACGAATACTTGCCGGCCTGCCGCGCCGCGCCTTCGGCCAGCTTTTCGGGCCCGAGGTCGTAGAACCGCCGGATGCCGTCGGCGAGGGCGTCGGGGGTTTCGGGCGGCACGAGCACCCCTGCCACGCCGTCCGGCACGACCTCAGCAAAGACGCCGAGGTTGGTCGTGATCATCGGCTTGCCGAAGAAGAACGCCGTCTGCGCCACCCCCGAGGGCGTGGCCCGGCGGTAGGGTTGCACAACGGCGTCGGCGGCGGAGAAGTAGCGGTGCACGTCCTCGTTGGGGATGTAGCCGGGGAAAAAGCGCACCACGTCGGCCTCTAGGCCCAGGTTCTTCGTCTGCGCCAGAATCTCGTCCTTGTTGTCGTAGAACTCGCCCGCCACGATCAGCCGCGCGCCCGTTTCGGCGTGGATGCGCGGCATGGCGTCGAGCAGGATGTCCAGCCCTTTGTAGGGCCGAATCAGACCGAAAAAGAGAAGCGTCCGCTCGTCGGGCAGGCCCAGTTCTGCGCGGGCCTCGGCAGGCGCGAGCAGCGGCTCGAAGATGTCGTACACGGGGTGGAAGCCCTCGTACACGTCAGCCTGGGGCACGAGCGCTTTGAGGTCGGCGGTGACGTGCTCGCTCATGGTGAAGTAGGCGTCCGCCTGGGCGAGCAGCCCTTTCATCAAGGGCTTTGTGGCCGGAAAAGCTTTGTGTGGATAGACGTTGTGCAGAAACAGCGTCACGCGCGGCATGGGCGCGCCTGCCTTCTGGAGCGCCCGGCGCATGGCGCGCAGCACTCCCCGGTACGCGGGCACGAAAAACGGCAGCCAGTGGCTCAGCACCACGCTGTCCGGGCGCTGCGCGGCGATCCACTCGCCCGTTTTCTTCCACGACAACGGGTTGACCGAGTCGAGCAGGCGCTGCGGCGTGCCGGGCAGGCGCTTCTGCCACCGGGCGTCTTCCTCGTACTGGCTTTCGCCGGGAAAGAGCAGCCGGGGGTACTGGCGCGAGAACGTTGCCAGGCGCACCTCGGCGCGCTCGCCCAGCGCCTGCGCCAGCCGGTTCTGAAAGTGCGCGATGCCGCCTCGAAACGGGTAGGCGGGGCCGACGAGTACGATGGTAGGATTGGACAAGCGTCTGTGAGATAGCCGGAACGCCGCGCATCCAAGGCGCGCCGCGCTCCTACGAGAGCAGATCAACCCTCCAACTTAACACCGCTACCCGACGGCGGGCAGCGCCTGTGGCGTCTCTTCACGCACATCGTACGC
>CBDUBO010000608.1:0-1907 GCA_965365405.1 uncultured Rhodothermales bacterium
CCGAATTTCTTGTCCCCGATGAGTTCGAGGATTCCGGTGAACGGAGTTTCACGCATGGTGGAATGCACTTTCGCCGGGCTGCGCGGCGGCAGCAGCGAATAAACGGAACGACGCCTGCCGGGTAGGCCGCGCGTGCCCGACGCGGAGGCACGGTCCTGGAAAGAGTAAGGGCCACTTCCCGCCAGCTACGGACGGGCGCTGCGGATGCGCAGCGTGTTAGAGCGGCTGGAACGTGCCGCAAAGATCGGGGGTTTCCGCGCCGCCTGTCAAGCCGCCCGGTGGGTTGGTTCCGCCCCCGGCTGACCTGCTGATGTTGGAGGGCTGGATAGTTGACGCGCTCAACCGTCCAACCATCTAACAAACTCACCATCTCGCTATCCCGCATGCCCGACGCCCCCTTTCCACTCGACCGCCTGCACGTCGAGGTGTCTGGGTCGCCGTCGGCACCGCCGCTGCTGATGCTGCACGGATGGGGTTCGAGCGCGGCCCTCATGCAGCCCCTCGCGGCGGCGCTCGCCTCCTCGTTTCGCGTCCACAACGCGGACCTGCCGGGCCACGGACACACGCCGCCCCCGCCCGAGGCATGGGGCGTGCCCGATTACGCAGCGCTCGCGGCGGACTACATCCGCACCCAGATGGGCGGCGGGCCGGTACCTGTCGTCGGCCACTCCAATGGCGGCCGCATCGCGCTCTTCATGGCCTCCGAGCCCGAACACACCGACTTGCTGGGGCCTCTCGCACTTGTCAGCCCCTCCGGCATCACGCCGCGCCGCACGACCAAATACCACGTTAAACGTGCTATCGCCAGCGTGCTCAAAGCGCCCTTTCAGGTGATGCCGCCGCGCCTGCGCAGCTTCGGGCTCGACTGGCTGCGGCACTCGCTCGTCTGGAAGCTACTGGGTTCGTCCGATTACAGCCGACTTTCGGAAGCCATGCGCGGCACGTTCGTCAAGACAGTCAATTTCCACCTGGAAAGTCGCCTCTCCCGCGTGCAGCAACCGGTACTGCTGTTCTGGGGCACGCAGGACACCGCCATCAGCCGCGAACAGATGGAGACGATGCAGCGCCTACTGCCGGACGCCGGGTTGTTCGTGGTAGAGGGCGCCGGCCACTACGCCTATCTGGACGCGCTCGACGTGGTGGCCGAGGGCACGCGGCATTTCCTGAGGGGGGCGTAGGTGGCCGCTCGCTTTGCTCGCTCGTTGTAGGGCGGAATTCCTCTCCGCCCATCACATTCAGCCCTGCTATGCCGCTCGTTGCCTTTTTCGGTTTCATCGCGCTCCTGTTCGCGCTCTGGCGCATCGGGCGGCGGACGCGTTATTTCCTGCACGTTTACCAGCTTGAAGGCTACAAGCCGGGTGAGTACGCTACGTGGACGGCCGCACACGCCCGCAGCCACGTCTTTCGCCTTTCACACGGGCTCGGAGCCGTTCTGCTGGCGGCAGGCCTTTTCGGCTTCGGAGCCGCGCCTTTCTGGACGGCCCTCCTGGTGCTGCCCCTCTGGGCCGTCGCGTTCGCGTCCTCGCGTCTGTACCGCACCACTGCGGTCAAAAAACCGCTGGCCTGGACGGACCGGCTGAGGCGGCAGACCGTGGCCGTGGGCCTGCTGATCTTCGCGCTGCTCGGGGCAGGCATCGCGGTGGGTCTGAAGGTGGGCGGCTACGCGGGCTGGTGGCCCGTGCTGGCCGCGCTGTTCTGCGCCGACCTGGGCGCGCCCTTCTGGGTGCTGCTGGGCGGACTGCTCACGCGGCCCGTCGAGAAAAGCGTGCAGGAGGGCTACAAAGCGCAGGCGCGACGCAAGCTCGCCACTCGGCCCGGCCTCCACATCGTCGGCATCACGGGCTCGTATGGAAAGACGAGCGTCAAGTTCATCGTGGCCGAGATTCTCAGGCAGCGCTTCAGCGTGC
>CBDUBO010000609.1:0-1898 GCA_965365405.1 uncultured Rhodothermales bacterium
GGGCGGCAGGTACACCACGTCGAAGCCCATCTCCTTGATGCGCGCCAGCCGCCGGGCGGCATCGTCGAGGGTGCCGTGGACGCCCGGCTCGTCGGCCGCGGAGCGGGGGAAGAACTCGTACCACGCCGCGAACCGAGCGACTTCCGGATCCACGGCTACGGTCTGTTCGGCGCTGACCACCAGGCCCACGCGCGGGTCGGTGCGGGCGGCGAGTTCGGCGAGGTCGCTTTCCGTGGCGGCCTCCACCTCTCCCTTTTCGAAGCGATCGGCGTAGGCGTTGAGGCGCTTTTTGTCCGCCCTGGCCGCTTTCGCGACGCGGCTGCGCAAAAGGGAGGCGGCGTCGAGCAGCTCGCTTTTGAGCAGCGCTTCGCCCTCGCCGCCCGCCAAGCGGCGCTTGAACTGATCCTGCCACGTGCGAAACACGTCCAGCCAGCCCCGCACGCGGAAGCGCCAGTCGCCCAGCGCGTCGGGCGTGAAATGGGCCACGTACTCGTCGTTGTAGCGCAGGGGCATCGGGTACACCGTCTCCGCGCCGTCGGGAGCCGTCACGACGAGTTCGGCGGAGATGAGGTCGTGCCCGTCTGTGATAAAGCCTGCCACGACCTCGACGGGTTCGCCGACGCTGCGCCGCACGGGCCACCGCCCGCCGTCGAGATGGGGCGAGAGCGTGGCCAGCACCACGCGCGACCACGTGCGGGGCGCGGGCGACGGAGGATTCCAGGCAAGGGTCGAAACGTCGGTGTCTAAGTCAGAAAGGGGCATGATGCGGGTGAGATTGGAAACAGAGAGGAGGCCGCAAAGGGCGTGGCAATATCCGGCGCAACGGATGGGCGGGGGTAAAGGAGTCTGCGCGGTGGCAACATCCCCGTGAAGACTAAACCCTATGGCGGCCCGCACGTTCACGCGCTGCCACCTGCTCACCCCACCCATGCAGTACCCGCCACCGTCCGAAGCGTTTGCAACGCCTGTTTTGTCCGATCAAGCCGTCCGCCATACCGGTGGGCTGCGGCTGCACCCCGGCACGCCGTTTCCGCTGGGCGCGATGTGGGACGGCAAAGGCACCAATTTCGCCCTCTACTCGCAGCACGCCGAAAGGGTAGACCTCCTGTTGTTCAACCGCAAGGAGGACAGCGCGCCCGCGCACACGATCACGTTGCAGGAAAAAACAGGCCCCGTCTGGCACGGCTACCTGCCCGACGTACGTCCGGGACAGCTTTACGCCTACCGCGTGCACGGACCCTACGCCCCCGAGCGTGGGCACCGCTTCAACCCCCACAAAGTCCTGCTCGACCCCTACGCCAAGGCCATCGGGCGGCAACTGAAGTGGGACGACAGCCTTTTCGGTTACCAGATCGGTCACAAGCTCGAAGATCTCTCCTACAGCGAAGCCGACAGCGCTGCTTTCGCGCCTCTGGGCGTCGTCATTCAGGAGCCCTTCGCGTGGGGCAACGACCGCGCGCCGCGCATCCCGCTACCCGACACCATCATCTACGAAGCCCACGTGCGCGGCATGACCAAGCTGCACCCGGACGTGCCCGAGGCGCTGCGTGGCACCTACCTGGGCCTGGCTACCGAACCCGTCATAGACCACCTTCAAAAACTCGGCGTCACGTCCGTCCAACTCCTGCCCATCCACGCGCACGTGCACGACCGGCGCCTGCACGACATGGGCCTGCACAACTACTGGGGCTACAACACCCTCGGCTTTTTCGCGCCCGAACCGCGCTACAGCACGCACGGCGGGGCCGCTGCCGTGGCCGAGTTCAAGACGATGGTGCGCACCCTGCACGACGCCGGCCTCGAAGTGCTGCTCGACGTGGTGTACAACCACACCGGCGAAGGTTCGCAGATGGGGCCGACGCTCTCGTTCCGGGGCATCGACAACTGCTCGTACTACA
>CBDUBO010000610.1:0-1896 GCA_965365405.1 uncultured Rhodothermales bacterium
GGTGATGTACGCGCCGCCCGCCGGCGTGCCCGAGTACGTGGAGATTTACAACCGCTCCACGAAAACACTCGACCTGGGCCGCGTCACGCTGGCCGACGCGACAGGCGCGCCGCGCGTGCTCAGCGACGCGCCCTTCCTGCTGACCCCCGGCGGCTACGCTGTCGCCACGCGCGACAGCAGCGCGCTTGTGCAACTCTTCGGGCCGCTCCCCGTGCTGCAACCCACCGCATGGCCCACCCTCAACAACGACGCCGACGCCGTCGTGCTGACAAGTGAGGGTGTGCGGCTCGACTCGCTCACCTATACCGCCGCCTGGGGCGGCGCGGGCGTGTCCCTCGAACGCCGCGACCCCGCCGGCCCCTCGACGAGCCGGGCCAACTGGGGCAGTTCAGCCGATGGGCGCGGTGGCACACCTGGCGCGCAGAACAGCCTGTTTGCGCCCGACCGTCAGGGCCCACGCGTCGTGCAGGCCGAGGAAGTACAACCGGCCCTGCTCGCCGTCCGCTTCAGCGAAGGCATAGACCCCACGTCGCTCTCAGCCACGACGTTTACCCTCGACGCGGGCCAGCCCACGCGGGTGCAACTCACCGATGCCGACCGGGTCGAAATCGGCTTTACTCCTTCTGCCCTACCCACCGCGCTCACCGTCCGGGGCGTCCGCGACCTGACGGGCAATGCGGGGCGCGACACGACGGTTGCGCTCGCCTTTCTGCCGCGTCCCGGCGAACTCGTCGTCCACGAAATCCTCTACGCGCCCCTCGCCCTGCCCGACGACAACCAGCCCGACCAGCCAGAATTCGTCGAGCTCTACAACGCCGGCGCACGCCTGCTCACCCTCAGCCTGCTGCGCGTCGTGGGTGCACCGGACGAAAAGGGCGTCGCGGACACGCTGCGGCTGCCTTCTGCGCTGCCGCCGCTTCCGCCGGGCGGCTATGCCGTTCTTTACGATGCCGACGACACGGACGGCGACCCCGCGAGGGATTCGCGCCTTGCCCGCGCGTTCCCTGAGGCCGACCTCTCCCGGCCCGGCGTCGTGCTCGTGCCACTTGCTACCGTCACACGGGGCGGGCTTTCCAACAATGGCGAGCGGCTGCGCCTCGTCTCTGGCACGACGGTCGTGGATGAGGTAGACTACCAGCCCGGCTGGCACGATGGCGCGCTCGTCAGCACGACTGGCCGGTCGCTGGAGCGCATCCACGCCGACGCGCCCGCCCAGAGCGCCCTGAACTGGGCCACCTCTGCAACCTCCACAGGGGCAACGCCCGGCCTTCCCAACAGCGCCGCCCCCATCGTCGGGGCGCGGACGCCGCAACCGGGCGACGTGGTCGTCACCGAAATCCTTTATCAGCCCCGCGCCGACCCCCGCGACGGTCTGGCCGACCAGACCGAGTATGTCGAGGTTTTCAACAGGAGCGCCAACTTGCTCGACCTCAACGGCCTGACGCTTCTGGACGCGCCCGACGAGACGGGCGATGCTGACACGACGCGGCTCGTTTTCCGACCCACCGCGCTCACGCCCGGCGGCTATGCCGTCTTTTATCGCCTGAACGGCCCCTATGCCACTGCCGCCGATCCCGACGCCCTCTTCGTACAGGCGTTTCCGGGTGCCGAGGGCGGCGTGCGCGTGCCGCAAAGGCTGGCGGGCTTTTCGCTCCCGGACACCGGGCGGCGGCTGCGCCTGCACGCCCCCGAAGGCGCACTGCTCGACGAGGTGGCCTACAGCCCGCGCCTGCACACCCCGTCGCTGCGCGAAACGGCGGGCGTCTCCCTCGAGCGCATCTCGCCCGACGTTGCCGCCGACGAACCTTCCAACTGGAGCAGCAGCGCCGCCCCGGCGGGCGGCACGCCGGGACGCCGCAACTCGCTCACCCTCGACCCCCACGAGGCGGGCGTGCC
>CBDUBO010000611.1:0-1885 GCA_965365405.1 uncultured Rhodothermales bacterium
CCGGGTTGATGACGAGGAAGTTGGGCCCTTCGTAGAAGCAGTCCACCGGGCACACCTCGACGCAATCGGTGTGTTTGCAGTTGATGCAGGCTTCGGTGACGACGTAAGGCATGGGTCGGAATAGGATGGAGGGGGCAAGTTAGGCAAGCGCGCCCAGCCGATCTTAGACGTGGCTGCGCAAAAAGTTCGTGCAGCCGTAAGCGTTTCCGGCAGGAATCCCCCCTTCAGCCCGGCGGTAGCACCCCCTCACCCAATGGCTATCGCATGACCATCGCACTGATCGCGCACGACGGCAAGAAGGACGAACTGCTCGCCTTTGCCGCCGCGCATCGCGAAACGCTCAGCCGGTTCTCGCTCATTGCCACTGGCACCACGGGCAAGCTGTTGCAGGACAAAATCGGGCTGGAGGTACACCGCTACCTGTCGGGCCCCCTCGGCGGCGACGTAGAGATTGCCGCGCGCGTGGTCAAGGGCGACGTGACGGCCGTGTTCTTCTTCGTGGACCCGCTCGACAAGCACCCGCACGACCCCGACATCCAGACGCTTTTGCGCGCCTGCAACGTCCACAACGTGGCGCTCGCCACCAACACGGCCACAGCGCGCCTCATCCTGAGCCAGCACCGCTCGGTGGAGCGCCCGTAGCAGGAGGGTCCTATACGTGAACCCGTTGCAACAGAACACACTTGTCGGAATCCTGGGGAAGCGCTTCCGGGTGTGAGTGACCGTTCCCAACCACAAGCACATCGAGGTACCAGATGGATAACTATAAATCACCCGGCGAACAGCAGGCATCGGGCAACTGGAAGCAGTTCAAAGGCAAGCTGAAAGAAGCTTGGGGCTCGCTCACCGACGATGACCTCGACCGCATGGAAGGCCGCCGCGACCAGCTCGAAGGCCACCTGGAAGAAAAGACGGGCGAAGCGCGCGAAAACATCCGCCGCAAGCTCGACACGTTCTCCCGCGAGATGAACTACAAGTTCGACCGCTGAGGCTGCCCGCTCTCCTCCCAAGGCGCTCCTGGATTTCCGGGAGCGCCTTTTTATCTGTAAGCAGCCCTGCCACGTGAGGCCTTAGTCCGCCACGCGGAACGCCAGCGCGTCGTAGCCCACGTTGATGCCGGAGGGCAGGCCAGCGTCCACCTCTGCGTGAAGGGCGTTGTGGGAGAGGTGGATGAAATATGTCTGCCGCGCGCCAATGCGCCGGGCCATGGCCACGGCCTCATCGAACGTCAGGTGCGTGGGGTGCGGCGTGGGACGCAGCGCGCTCAGCACGAGCACGTCGAGGTCGCGGAGCAGGCCGAAAGAAGCCTCGGGAAGGGCACTCACGTCCGTCAGGTAGGCAAAGCGTCCTAGCCGGTAGCCCAGAATGGGCAGCTTGCCGTGCATCACCGGCACGGGCTGCACCTCGACGGAGGCGAGGCCGCCCCGCTGCGTCACATGGAAAGGCGCGTCGCCCACCCGGATGAGTTGGAGGTCGGGCGCGCCGGGGTAGCTGGTGGGACCGAAAGCGTAGGGGTACATCCCTTCCAGCACGTCCGCCGTTTCCGCGTTTGCATAGCACGGAATGGGTCCCTGTCTGTCGAACAGAAAAGGACGCAGGTCGTCGAGGGCGGCTACGTGGTCGAAGTGGTGATGGGTGAGCAGAACGGCGTCCACGCGCGTCAGGCCTGCCCGCAGGGCCTGCTGCCGGAGGTCGGGGCCGGCGTCTATGAGGAGCGAGAGGCCGCCCATTTCGACGTGCGCGGCGCAGCGTAGCCGCTGGTCGCGCGCATCGTCCGAGTGGCACACGCGGCAGCCACAACCGATGACGGGGACGCCCGTGGAAGTGCCTGTGCCGAGCAGGGTGACGTTCATGCTGCCGACGCGCTTTCGGGTGGCGGCGCGCT
>CBDUBO010000612.1:0-1884 GCA_965365405.1 uncultured Rhodothermales bacterium
CGCTCAACCCGCCGTGGGAGTACGAGGTATCGGAGCCGGAAGCCCGCAGCATCGTGCAGGAACTGCACCGGCGGGGCGTAGACCTCATCAAAACCTACTTCCGCCTCTCGCCCGAAGCCTTCACCTGGGTCGTGGACGAAGCGAACCGGCTGGGCATCGTAGCCGGGGGGCACCTGCCGCTTCAGATGACCGCGGCCCAGGCCTCCGAAGCCGGCGTCCGGAGCGTCGAGCACGCCCGCGACTTTCTCTTCGACTGCTTCCCCGGCTCGGCAGACTTCCGCGCGACGGCGCGCTCGCAGAATCCCTCCGTAGACGTGATGCGCCAGATGGTCGAAAACCACGACGAGGCGCTGTGCGAAGCGACGTTCCAGACCTTCGTGCGCAACGATACGTGGTACGTGCCTACCCACGTGACGCGCCGCATGGACGCCTTTGCCGACGACGACGCCTTCCGCAACGACCCGCGCGCCCGCTACATCTGGCCTGAAATCTGGAAGCAGTGGCAGGCCGACGCCGACCAGATGGTGGCCCTCGACCCTTCGCCGGAGGGGCGGCGCGTGATGCGCGGGTTCTACGAAATCGGTCTGGAGGCCACGGGACGCGCCCACGCGGCAGGCGTGAACATCGTGCTCGGCACCGATGCCGGCGACACCTACGTCTTTTTCGGGTCAGGCGTGCACGACGAACTGGGCGAGTTGGTGAAGGCGGGCCTTTCACCTGCTGATGCGCTGGCAGCAGCCACGGTTCGCCCGGCAGCCTTTCTGGGCCTGGAGGCGGACTATGGAACCGTCGAGGCCGGGAAGCGGGCTGACCTCGTACTGCTCCGGGCCAACCCGCTCGACGACATCGGGCACGTGCGCGACATCGAGACGGTGTTTTTTGGCGGCAAGCGTTTCACCCGAGCCGATCTCGACGCGTTGCTGCGCGGCGTCGAGGAGGCCATCGCTGATCAGGCGACGCAGGAGTAGCACAGTCCGCTTTTGCCGCGTGCAGAGGACCGCTCGCACCACCTCCGGCAAGGGCACGCAGCGCCCGTACTACCTACTACCATCGAGGTATTTCACCATGCGCACCTCATTGACGTTGCCGCGCGAGCGGTACTCGACCTGATCCATGAGGCGGCGGATGAGGTGCACGCCCAGCCCGCCACGCCGCCGCTCACGCACGGCCTTGTGGAGGTCGGGCTGGTGGTAGTCGCTGGGGTTGAAGGCCTGGCCTGTGTCGCGGATGCGGATGGTGAAGCGCTCCGGCTCGGCCGTCACGGCCACGTCGAACGTCTCGTCGGCCTGCCCGCGGTAGGCGTGCTTGACGACGTTGGTACACGCTTCGTCCACAGCCAGCTTGACCTGCTCGGCCACGGGTTCGGGCAGGTGCGCTGCCGCTGCACGCGCCGTCACGAAACGGCGGACTGCTTCGAGCGACGCCGTCGAAGCCGGAACGGTAAGCGTGTGCGTGGTACGCGGCACAGAGGCCTCAGTTGGCGTTGAACTTCTGTACGGCCTCGTCTTCGGTCGCCACGATGTCGAAGATCATGGGGAAGCCCAGCAGGTCGAACACGTTATACACTTTAGGCTGGAGCGCGGCGATCTTGATGTCGCCACCGCCCTCGCGCACGTCCTCGATGTAGGCCATGAACACGCCCAGGCCCGCACTGGCAATGTACTGGAGCTGCTGGCCGTTGACGACGATGCGGGTGTGCCCGTCCGACTGGCACTTCTGCAGCGCGGCTTCGAGTTCGGAAGCGGTGTGCGCGTCCAGCTCGCCTTGCAGGTCGAGAAGCTGCACGCTGTCGCGCGAACGGAAACCGACGGAGAAACTGCTCATGGTACGGTGAGATGGCTGGGGTGGGCGCTAAACGTGCGGAGCGGAAGCCGGTTGCAGCGC
>CBDUBO010000613.1:0-1883 GCA_965365405.1 uncultured Rhodothermales bacterium
CGTTCGTGGGCGAGGCCACGCCCGACGTGGTGCAGATGGGCAACACGTGGATTCCGGAGTTCGTCGCACTGGACGCGCTCGAACCGTTGGGCGCGTACGTCGGCACCGAGGGCGTCGCGCCGGGCCGCTACTTCCCCGGCATCTGGGCCACCAACGAGATTGACGGCACGCCCTACGGCATCCCGTGGTACGTGGACACGCGCCTGGTCTTCTACCGAAAAGACCTCTTCGAGAAAGCCGGCCACCCCACCTTTCCAACCACATGGGCCGGCTGGCGGCAGGCGATGGCGGACGTGAAGCGCGTGATGGGGCCGGACGGCTACCCCATCTTCCTGCCCCTCAACGAGTGGAACGTGCCCATCATCCTGGGCCTCCAGAACGGGTCGGGCCTGCTCCGCGACGGCGGGCGCTACGGCGACTTCTCGGGCGAGGATTTCAGGGAGGCGTTCCAGTTTTACGTGGAGATGTTCAGGCAGGGCTACGCGCCTCCGGCGGCGGGCACGCAGGTGCAGAACGTGTACCAAGAGGTCGCGCGCGGCTACATCGCGCAGTTCGTGACGGGCCCGTGGAACCTGGGCGAGTTCAGCCGCCGCCTGCCGGACAGCCTGCAAACCGCCTGGGCCACGGCCCCCATCCCCGGGCCCGACGGCCCTGGCGAGTCGCTCGCGGGCGGGGCCAGCCTGGCCATCTTCAAGGCGTCCCCGCACAAAGCGGCGGCGTGGAAGTGGGTTGCCTTCTTGTCGCGCCCGGACGTGCAGCTCCGCTTTTACCACCTCACCGGCAGCCTGCCCGCGCACCGGACGGCGTGGCGCGACACCGCCTTCACGTCCGACCCGCGCGTGCAGGCGTTCGAGACACAGCTCGAGCGGGCCGTGCCCACGCCACAGGTGCCCGAGTGGGAGCGCATCGCCATCAAGATGCAGGAGTACGCCGAAGCTGCCGCACGCGGCGCGCTGACGGTGGAAGAAGCTCTCCGCCGCTTTGACCGCGACGTGGACGCGATGCTCGAAAAACGCCGCTACCTGCTGGATCGGGAGGAGCAGCAGGAGGCATCCGGGCCAACGGCGACTGTAAGGACGCAGCGCGCTGCGCCCCTACCGACGGCAAACGCAGGAGATGCCCCATGAGCACCGTCACCAACCCCATGCAGGAAACGCAGGCCCCGCCCGTGCGCCCGGACGTGGCGCTGCGCCCGGCGCGCTGGCACGAAAAGCTCATCGGCGAGCGGGGCGTGTGGGCGGCGTGGGGCTTTCTCGCGCCCGCCCTCCTGTCGCTGTTTTTCTTTTTCCTGCTGCCCGTCCTGGCCGCCTTCGCGCTCTCCTTCACCGACTTCGACATCTACGGCATCGGCGACGCGGGCACGGCGCGCTTCGTGGGCTGGCGCAACTACGCGGCCATTTTCGAGAGCGCGGTGTTCTGGCAGGCGCTGCGCAACACGGCGTACTTCGTGGTCGTGGGCGGGCCGCTGACCGTGGCCGTGTCGCTCGGCGCGGCGCTGCTCCTGTCGAGCAAGCTGGTGCGTTTCAAGGGGCTGTTCCGCACCATTTTCTTCGCACCCGTCGTGACGACGCTGGTGGCCGTGGCCGTCGTGTTTCGCTACCTCTACCACCCGCGCGCGGGCCTGCTCAACTACGCCCTGGGCACCGAGATCGACTGGCTGGGCGACCCGGCGTGGGCCATGCCCGCGCTCATCCTGCTGGCCGTGTGGAAAAACTTCGGCTACAACATGATCATCTTCGTGGCGGGCCTGCAAAACGTGCCGGGCGAGTTGTACGAAGCCGCCCGCATCGACGGGGCTGGGACGTGGCAGCAGTTCCGCTACATCACCCTGCCCGCGCTCGCGCCCACGTTCCTGTTCGTCGGCATCCTGACGATGATCGGCT
>CBDUBO010000614.1:0-1876 GCA_965365405.1 uncultured Rhodothermales bacterium
TGAAGATGGCCACGGGCGAGGTGTCCGAGGACGAGGAGCTGGGCGCGGGGGAAGTCGCAGGCGCGGACCCACCAGGTCGCCCGCCTCGATCTGCCGCTGCCACGCTTGCATGTCCGTGAGGCAGACGCCTTCCTTGGGATTCTCGCACTCCGAACTCATGTCGCGGACGCCGGTGACGCCGTGCGCGATGAACTGCGGCATGATGAGGGTGGGCGAGCGGGGATGACGCAGGTGCGCATGCATGTCCCAGAGGCCGGGAATGAGGTAATGCCCCGTGCCATCGATGACCTCCGCGTCCGCTGGCGCAGCGCTACCTGGCTCGACCGAGCGGATGCGGCCCTCCGAGATCACGACCGTCTGGCCGAGGCGCACCGTGCCCGTCTCCACGTCCACCACGTTGACGCCAACGAGAGCGAGGGTAGGGGCGGCACCGTCCTGTGCCCAAACAGGACTCGTAGCGAAAACGGAGGCGGCAACGAGCAGGGTGAGGCACAGAAACGGGTAGCGTAGCAGCATGATGGCTTCGGATAAAGGAAAAGGACAGGTCGAGGACGGGCAGAGGAAGAGTTTGTTACAGGCGCGTCGGAATGGAGACTTCATGACCGGGTATGAGGGCACGCCGGTCTGGCGGGGTGGAGAAGGTGCACTTGCCCCCTGCCGAACGGTGCTGCCCCCGTTGCCCATCGCCCTTCCCACATCCCCTTCATGTACCTGCCCATCGAAGACTACGGCCTCATCGGCGACATGCGCTCGGCGGCCCTCGTGGGCCGTAACGGATCGGTGGACTGGCTCTGCCTGCCGCATTTCGACTCACCCAGCGTGTTCGCCGCTCTCCTCGACGCTGAAAAGGGCGGCTCTTTTCACATCGCGCCCCGCCACGATGGCGTCGCCCCCAAGCAGGTCTACTGGCCCGAAACGAACGTCCTCGTCACGCGCTTTCTGGGCGAGAGGGGCGTCTTGCAGGTGACGGATTACATGCCTGTCGGCGAATGTCCGGCGGATGCGCCCCGCCTGGTGCGAGTGGCTGAGGTGGTGCGTGGCGAGGTGGAAGTGGACGTGGCGTGCCGCCCGGCCTTCGACTACGCCCGTGCCGAGCACGAGGTCGATACGGTGGAGGGCGGCGTCGTTTTTCGCAGCCCTTGCCTCACGCTCGGGCTCGCGTCCACATGCGCGCTGGCGGTGGTAGACGGCGCGGCCACGGCCACCGTATCCCTCAAGACGGGCGAACAGGTGTGCTTCGGCCTGTTCGTGCTCGAAAGCGGCGCCACGCTGCCCCGTTTCGACGGCCAGCAACAGAAGGCGCTTTTCGACGAGAGCATTGGCTACTGGCATCGGTGGATCGCGCAGTGCACCTACCGAGGGCGCTGGCGCGAGCAGGTGTACCGCTCCGCGCTCGCCCTCAAGCTCATGACGTTCGAGCCCACGGGGGCTATCGTGGCCGCGCCCACGTGCAGCCTGCCCGAAACGCTCGGTGGCTCCCGCAACTGGGATTACCGCTATACCTGGCTGCGCGATGCGGCCTTCACGCTCTACGCCTTTCTGCGGATCGGTTTTACCGCGGAGGCCGAGGCGTTCATGCGCTGGCTCGAAGCCCGCTGCCGCGAGTGCATCGCCGAAGACGGCCTTCAGCCCGTTTATTGCCTAGACGGGTCGAGCGAGATGCCGGAGAGGACGCTCGACCACCTCGAAGGCTACCGGGGCTCGGCTCCAGTCCGCATCGGTAACGCCGCCGCGACGCAGTTCCAACTCGACCTCTACGGCGAGGTGCTGGACGCCGTGTATCTCTACAACAAGCACGCCCAGCAGATCTCGTACGACTTCTGGACCGAACTCGTCGAACTGCTCGACTGGGTGTGCGAGCACTGGCAAGAGCCGG
>CBDUBO010000615.1:0-1860 GCA_965365405.1 uncultured Rhodothermales bacterium
GGCGAGACGAACACGTAGTCTATGCGCCGCCCCGGCACGTCCGCCTCGACGGTGAAGCCGAAGAAGGTGCCCTCCGGGCCATGCGGTGGCGTGTCGCTCACCAGGCGCGCGTCCTCGAGAAAGGCCGTCATCGTCGCGTAAGCCGGGTTCTCAGGCGTCACGTTGAAGTCGCCCGTGACGACGACGGGCAGGCCACCCGCGAGCGCGCCGACGCGCTGCCGGATGAGTGCCGCGCTTTCGACCCGCGCCTCTTGCCCGATGTGGTCGAAGTGCGTGTTGAGGTAGAAAAACGCCGTGCCGTCCTCCCGGTCGCGGAAGCGCGCCCACGTGGCGATGCGCGTGATGGCGGCGTCCCAGCTTTTGCTACCCGGCACCTCTGGTGTTTCCGAAAGCCAGAACGTGCCCTGCGCCACCAGTTCGAGCCGGCTCTTGCGGTAGAACACGGGCGAAAACTCGCCGCCCTCCACGCCGTCGTCGCGCCCGACGCCAAACCAGGCGTAGTCCGGCAGCGCTTGCTCCAGGTCGGTGATCTGGCCTTTGAGCGCTTCCTGAAGGCCCACCACGTCCGGCGCGTAGAAGCGGATCGTGCTCGCCACCCTGTCGGCCCGTTCGGGCCAGGCGTGCGCGCCGTCGCCCGGATTGTTGTAGCGGATGTTGAAGCTCATCACCCGGAGCGTGGTGTCGGGGTGGGCGGGCGTCGAAGCGAGCGCGATCAGCAGACCGGCGAGGGCAGCAGAATACAGCATGGCGGGTAGCGGGTCAGGCGCTGTTCAATATAGCCGGCGGCAGGCGCGCTTACAGCCGCACGTCCAGCCCGAACGAGAAGAACCATCCACGCTGGTCGAGCCGCCGGGTCGCGCCGGCGCGAAGAGGTGTGCCCAGTATCCGCGTTAAATCCACCCCTGCTTCGTGGTGCCAGGGTGCGTCAGGCGTGCCGCCCTGCCACGCGCGCCCGTGCGCGCCGCGCAGTGCCAGTCCGGTGCCCAGTCCCACCAAAGGCCACAGCCCCGCCATCTCGAAAGGGCGGGTGCGGAAATCATGCTCCCAGAAAAGGGCCGCGAAAGCATCGCCCGCGTAGGGCCGCCCCGTGCGGGCGTGGAGGGTGCCGAACGGCGCGAAGCCCGCCATCTGGCCGTCGAGTGCCCAGCGCTCCTGCACGGGCAGTCGCCCAGCAGACATGCCCGCCGCCACGCGCACGCGCAGCGTGTTGGGGTCGAAGCGGCGGCGGGCAAACGTTGGCACGCGGGCATCGAGCCACAGGCCCAGCCGCGCGGCGGTACGGTCCGCGCCAACCTGCCGGAAGGCGTCGGCCTCGGCGCGCACGTCCAGCCTGGCCGGCGCTTCAAGGGTGGCGTACTGCACCACCGCGCGGGCCTGCCCAAAGCGCCCGGCGTCGAGCGGCGGGTTGGGATCGAAACGCGCCACGGGGCTGCTGCGGATAGCGCGCTCGGCATCGCGCCACCGCACGTCGGCGAGGGCCAGGCGCGCCTGCCACGCCCTGCCGCTGACGCCCAACGCCGCCTCGTGACGGACACGGATGCCGTAGTCGAAGTAGGACGAGCCGCCGAGTGCGGGCAGCGAGGCCATCGCGGCGGGGTAGCGCGACCCGTGGAGTTGCGGAGCCGTGTCGTCGCTGTAGAGCGCTTCCACGTAGAACGGCCCCACCGGGCGGCGCACGCGGGCGTAATACGCCAGCCGCCCTCGACCCGACCGCTGCCCCAGGCGGCCTTCCATCTGCCGCTCGCCCGCGCCCACCAGCAGCCCCACGCTGCGGTAGAACCCATCCACCCGGTTGTAGCGAAAGCGGAAGCGTGCGCCCCAGAGTTCGGGCCACGTCCACGCCGGCTCGCCGGGGCGGTA
>CBDUBO010000616.1:0-1853 GCA_965365405.1 uncultured Rhodothermales bacterium
CGCGCAAGGTGGACATCCCCGTGCCGCTCATCGTGCGCCTCCAGGGCACCAATGCAGAGGAAGGGCAGCAGATTTTGAAGGAGAGCGGCCTCAAGGTGGAGACGGCCATTCTGCTCAAGGAAGCCGCCGAGAAGGTTACCCAGGCGCTCGCCGCCTGAACCCTCTGTTTTTTGCCGAGTCTCAGGGGAGCGGTAGCGAGTCTGCCGCTCCCTTTCTATAACCCCCGCGCTATGGACACCGCCCTCACCGAACGCCTCACCATCCGCGAAGGGCTGGAGGGCCTCACGCCCAACCGCATCCTGACCATGTACCGCCGCGCCCCGCTCACGCGCCGCGTGGCCGACCCGCGCAAGGTGCAGCAGATGTTCGAGGCGTCGTCGTTCGTGCTGACGGCGTGGGACGGCAACAACCTGGTGGGCCTGGCCCGCGTGATGTCGGACGGCGTGCTGTTCTCCTACCTCTGCGACCTCGCCGTGGAGCCGGACGTGCAGGGGCTGGGCATCGGCCGGGCCCTCATCGACGCCGTCCTGAAAAAGTGCAAAGGCACCGAACTGCTCTTGCGCGACTCCGACATCTCAACGCGATTCTACGAGAAGCTGGGCTTCGAGCGCGTCGGCAACGCCTGGACGATCCACGCCTGAGGGCGGTGCGTCAGGGACGGCTCGTTTCGAGCACGTGCAGGTGTGCCACCACACCCTCGACGTGGGGCACGCTGCGCACCAGATCGACGAGCAGTTTCTGGTCGAGTACATGCGCCACGGTGCCGTAGAGCGTGACGACGCCGCCGCGCACGTAGAACTGCACGCCGTGCAGCGTGGCTTCTTCCAGGTCGCGCTCGAAGGCGGCAGCAAGCTGCTGGGCCAGCACCCGGTCGCGGCGCGTCCGTAGCTGCGAGAGGGAGGCCGTCCGCCGCAGTCCACGGCCCGCCAGGGTTGCCAGCCAGTGCGACGCCTCGCGCACGCGCTCGCCCACTGCGGGCCACAGCCGGGAGGCGGGGGGCGCTTTTACGGGAACGTCGGACACGGCGGCGATGGAGAAGCGATGCAAAGGCAGGCAGGACAAGCACTTACGTTGCTTGGCTTCCCGCAGATCCGGCGGGGCCATGCCGGACCAACGCAATCGCCGTGCCTGCCCGCTCAGTTGACGAGCCCGCCAAAGCGCCCGCGTACGTCCTGACGCGGTTGTTGCAGGCGCAAAAGCTCGCGCAGCTTGCCGCTCTTCACCTGAAGCGTGAACGAGTACGACTGGAAATCGCCGAAGGGAATCCAGTTGAAGGCCATCTCCCAGCACTCGAAGTCGCGCAGAATGGAAAGGTTGGACGTGGAGATGCGGCCTTCCAGGAAATCGTAGCCGCTGCGGCCCTGCACCTTCCAGTTGGGCGTCAGGTTGAGATCGAAAGTGGAATTGAGAATGGCGTTGCGCGTGGTGCGGAGACTGAACACGGTCGTACCTGCATCGAGGCGGGAGGTAGGGAAATAGCTCAGCCCGTACGAAAAATCCAGACCCAGCGACCATGGAATGCTGAAGTCGGCGTAGGGCGCGCCCGTGAGGAGGTTGCCGGCGCGGGGCGCTGGATCGAAGCCCGCGAGCGGACCTTCGGGCGTGGCGCCGGGCACGATGCCGGCAAACGTGGCGCGCTCCGAAAGCCGGGGCGCACCCACGCGGCGGCTCTGGAGGCGCGTGCTCGCGCTCAGCGTCAGGCTTGTCAGCCGGGCAAAGGCGAACCGGCGCAGGTTGAAGACAGGGCGGCTCGCCAGGCTGCCATAGCCGTAAGGCGAGAAAACGGTGCTCAGGTTCACGTCCACCTGCCCGAACAGGCGCGAGCGGGCGCTTACGCGCAGGTCGGAGAGGCG
>CBDUBO010000617.1:0-1853 GCA_965365405.1 uncultured Rhodothermales bacterium
GGCAAGGTGTTCTGGGACCTGCGCACGCGCGAGAACATGAGCATCGCCTACGGCCTGTATCTCTTCCACGTGGAGTCGCCCGAAGGCACCTTCACGGGCAAATTCGCGGTGATCAAATGAGCGTTTTTCTTTCCCAGACCGCCCGCTGCCTGGCCGCCGCGTTGCTCCTGGCCCTCGGCGCGCAGCCACTCCGGGCGCAGACATTTGGCGACGCGCCCCCCCGCGAAACCGTGACCAAAGTGGGCACGACCGCCGCGCCATTTCTCAAGATCGGCGTCGGGGCCCGTGCCGTAGCCATGGGCCACACCTTTGCCGCCGAGGCCAGCGACCTGTCGGCGCTGTACTGGAATCCCGCCGGGTTGGCCCGAATGCCGGGCGCGCAGGTACAACTGGCCTTTACCGACTACCTCGTGGACGTGCAGTACAACTACGCCGCCTTCGGCACCAACCTGGGCACGATGGGCACGGTGGCCGTGTCGCTTCTCGCCCTCGACTCGGGCGAGATGAAGGTGCGCACCGTGGATGACCCCGAGGGCACGGGCGAGGAGTTCAGCGTGCAGAACCTGGCGCTCCAGCTTTCCTACGCCCGCGCGCTCACCGACCGCTTTTCCATCGGCGCTACGGGCAAGTACGTCCGCGAGCAGATCTGGCACAGCAGCGCCTCTACGTTTGCCTTCGACCTGGGCCTGCTCTACACGCTTCCTTACGAGCGCATGACGCTGGGCGCGGCTATCAGCAACTTCGGCCCGAAGATGAAAATGGACGGGCGCGACATCCTCTTCAGCGTGGATCCGGACGGTGGGCTGGGCGGAAACGTCGAAATCGTCAACGCCGAGTACCGGATGGAGGAGTCGCCGCTGCCGCTTCAGTTCCGGCTGGGCCTGGCCTTCCGCGCCGTCGAAACGGCCGACCATCGCGTGCTCGTGCTCACTGATGCGGCCCACCCCTACGACAATGCCGAGTTCGTCAACGTGGGGGCCGAGTACCGCTTCCGCGACCTGCTGGCACTGCGGGCGGGCTACCGCAACCTGTTCGACAGCGAGAGCGAGCAGAACCTGACGCTCGGCGGCGGCCTCGGCGTGCGCCTGAGCCGCTCGGCCCGTGTCCAGTTGGACTACGCCTACGCCGCCTTCGGGCGGCTCGGCAACACGCACTGGTACACCCTCAACCTCGCCTTCTGACCCCACGCGTGCTTTTGAGACGCTTTCTGCTACCGGCGGCCCTGCTGCTCTTCTGTGCCCTACCCGCTTCCGCCCAGCTTCTCCACGACGTTGTTGACCGTGAGGTAACGCTTGTCTCCGTGCCCGGCAGCACGCCGCGCTACCACGCCGACGCCGACGCGCCCTTCACCGGCATCGCCGTCGAGGGCGAAAGTGACGGGCCGGTAGACGTAGCGGTGCGCTTTACCGACGCAGCGGGCTGGACGGACTGGCTGCCGCTTTACACGGTCCATTCGGCCACGGGCAACGGTTTCGTCGCCGCCTACCGGGGCGAAATCGTGCGCACCGGGCCGTTTGAGGTCAGGCTGAGCACGTCGCAGGCGCGCCTCACCGACGCGGGCACCTTCGATGCGCGCCGCGACGTGCAGGCCGAAGCGCCCTCCGGCCTGCCCTTTTTCTCAGGCAAGGGCGGCCCCGCTGCCGTGCCCGCGCCTTTTCTCCGCACCCGCGCCGACTGGAATGCGGCCCCGTTCAGAGGCAGACCCGAACCGCTCGCGCCGCAGGGGTTTACGCGCATGACGTTCCACCACGCCGCCGGCTTCGGTGCATACACCGAGGCCGAAGCGCTCGCGCAGGTCAAGGCCATCCAGGACTTCCACCAGAACGGGCGCGGCTGGAGCGACATCGGCTACC
>CBDUBO010000618.1:0-1851 GCA_965365405.1 uncultured Rhodothermales bacterium
TGGCTCGAAACGCTGTAGGTAGGGACGTGCCGCGGCACGTCCCTACCAGAATTACCCGCCCTTCGCACCTCTCTACCCCCATGCGCCTCGCTCCGCTCCTGCTGCTGCTCGCTACCGCGCCTGCCCTCAGCGCCCAGTCGCTCTACGCCGACCCCAAGGCCAGCCGCCAGGGCGACGTGCTCACCGTGGTGCTGGCCGAACGCGCCAACGCGCAGCGCAACAGCCAGTACGCCGACCAGTCCAGCGCCCAACTTGGCGGCGCGGCGGGCACCACGAGCAACCGCTTCTCGTTCGACGCCCAGTTCGACCAGAAGGCCGACGCCCAGAACCAGACGGCCCAGAGCGACCTGCTCACCGGCACCATGACCGTGCTCATCACGGGCGTTGATCCGGGCGGCAACCTGACCGTCGAAGGCGTCCGCTCGCTCAACGTCAACGGCGTCACGCACCTGATGAAAGTCAGCGGCGTCGTCCGCCCGCGCGACATTCGCTACGACAACACCGTGCTTTCCTACCAGATCGCCAACGCCAGGGTAGAGTACCGGCAGGACGGCAAGATGTCGAAGATTTTCAAACCCGGCATGTGGGCCCGCATCGGGGCCGTGGCCCTGCTGGGCGCCGCCGCCTTTCTCGTCGCCGGATGATTCGATTGCGGACTGGCGATTGCGGATTTCCTTCGGGAAGCTCACGCTTTCGGATGGGCCGAACCGCATTTCAATCTGCAAGCCGCAATTCGCAATTCCTTCTCCCCATGCCCCGACTCCTCCTACTTCTCGCCTTCGCCCTTGCCGTGCTGCCTGTGTCGGCGCAGCAGACGGCGCAGATACGCCTCAAAGAACTCGTCGTGCTCGAAGGCGCGGCCCCGGTGCAGCTCACCGGCTACGGCCTCGTCGTCGGACTCGACCGCACGGGCGACCGGGCCACGGGGCGGCGGGGTGCACCTTACACCGTGCAGAGCATCGCCAACATGCTCCAGCGCTTCGGCATCACGGTGGACCCGGCCATGCTCGCCTCGCGCAACGCCGCCGCCGTCATGGTCACCACCACGCTCGACCCCTTCGGCGGGCCGGGCACGACGCTCGACGTGACCATCTCCGCCCTCGGCGACGCGCGCTCGCTGTCGGGCGGCGTGCTGCTGCAAACGCCCATGCTCGACCCCCGCACGGGGCAGATATACGCGATGGCGCAGGGGCCCGTCACCACAGGCAGCGCCTCGGCCTCTGCCGGAGGATCGAGCGTGCAGATCAACCACGGCAACACGGGGCGCGTGCCCGGCGGGGCCATCGTGCAGCAGGCCCTCGCGCTCCAGCTCGACCAGAACAACGTGGGGCTGGTGCTGCGCCGCCCCGACTTCACCACGGCCAGCCGCGTGGCCGAAGCCGTCAACGCCCAGTTCGCTGGCTCGGCCGAGGTGACGCACGCGGGGCTGGTGCGCGTAACCGTGCCTGGCGGCGTAGGCGGCACCTCCGGCCTCATGGCCGCCCTGGAAGGGCTGCGCGTGGCCGTCGAAGCGCCCGCCCGCTTCGTCATCAACGAGCGCACGGGCACCATCGTGGCAGGCGGCAACGTCCGCATCTCCGAAGTCATGATCACCTACGGCAGCCTCGTCATCTCGACGCAGAGCGACCCGTTCGTGTCGCAGCCGCCGCCGCTCTCGAACGGGCAGACGGTGCAGGGGCAGGCCAACCGCGCCAGCGTGAGCGAGGAAGCCGCGCGCAGCGTGGTGCTGCCGCCCAACACCGACGTGACGACGCTTGCCGCCGCCCTCAACGAACTCGGCCTGACGCCGCGCGACGTGATCGGCATCTTCCAGGCCATCGACCGCGCCGGTGCCCTCCAGGGCGAGCTGGT
>CBDUBO010000619.1:0-1847 GCA_965365405.1 uncultured Rhodothermales bacterium
CGCCGCTCGGTCTTTTCGAGGCCCACTCCTCTTTCTGCCTGTGCCCTTTTCTCGCGCCACCGCCTCCCGTGCTCTGCTGCTCGACCGCCTCGGTCTGAGCGCGTCGGTGCTGTGCCTCGTGCACTGTCTGGTGCTGCCGTTCGTGCTGGTGGGGCTGTCGGCGTGGGCCTCAGCAGAGGCGATGGAGACGTGGCTGCACCTGGGCGTGGCCGTGCTGGCCGTGCCCGCCGCGCTGTTCGTGGCCCTGCCCGGCTACCGTGAACACCGCAGTGCGCACGTACCGCTGCTGCTCGGCCTGGGCGTGCTTGCCCTTATCGCCTCCTTTGCTTTCCACGACGCCTTCGGGGAGTGGGGACATTACGCGTTCACCGTGGGCGGCAGCCTTTTGCTCGTGGCCGGGCACGTGCAAAATTACCGGCTGCGCCGCCGCTGCAAAAGTCACCCGCTGCCGCACCACCAGGCGCACCACGAGGGCTAACGTAGGTGACGCGGGGGTTGCACAACCCCGACGTCGCCGAGGGGGCCGACGCGTAGTCCGCCGACGCTATTTCTGCTTGAAGACGAGCGTGAGCGGCACGCCGGCAAAGCCGAACGTCTCGCGGAATCGGTTTTCGAGATAGCGCCTGTACGAGTCCGTGACGCCCTTGGGGAAGTTGCAGAAAAAGGCAATGACCGGCGGCGTGTCGCGCACCTGCGTGGCGTACTTGATGCGGACGAGGTGGCCCCGGTACGCGGGCGGCTTGTGGGCCACCACGACCTCTTCGAGCCAGGCGTTGAGCTTGCCCGTCGAGATGCGCTTGCGGCGCTCGTCGCCCACCTGCACGGCCAGCTCCACCACGCGGTGCACGCGCTGCCCTTCGAGGGCCGACACGAACACGACGGGCACGTACGCCAGCGTCTGCAGCCGGTCTTTCACCTGCCGCTCGAAGTCGCGCGCCGTGTTGGTCTCCTTTTCGACCAGGTCCCACTTGTTGACGACGACGACGATGCCCTTTTTGTGCGCCTCGGCCTCTTTGAGCACCTTGATGTCCTGCGCTTCGAGGCCAGCGGTGGCGTCGAGCAGCAGCACCGCCACGTCACACGTCTCGATGGCGCGCTGCGTGCGCAGGGCCGAGTAGAACTCGACGTTTTCGCGCACGCGCGAGCGGCGGCGCAGCCCGGCCGTGTCCACCAGCACCAGGTCGCGCCCGTGCCACTTGACGGGCGCGTCGATGCTGTCGCGCGTCGTGCCGGCGATCTCGGTGACGATGGTGCGGTCTTCACCGAGCAGGGCGTTGGTGAGACTCGATTTGCCCACGTTGGGCCGCCCGATAAGGGCCACGCGCAGGGCGTCGGCCTCCTCGCGCTCCGGCTCAGCGGGGAGCGCGGCCACGACGGCGTCGAGCAGTTCGCCCGTGCCCGTGCCGTTGATGGACGAGATGGGAAAGAGGTTTTCGAGCCCGAGCGCGTAGAACTCAGCGGCGTCGAGCCGCCTGCCCGTATTGTCGCTCTTGTTGGCGGCCACGAAAACGGGTTTTTCGGACTTGCGCAGGATGGCCGCCATCTCGCCGTCCAGGTCGGTGATGCCCGTCGTCACGTCCACGACGAACAGGATGGCGTCGGCCTCCTGCATGGCGATTTCGACCTGCTCGCGGATGGCCGCCTCGAAGCGGTCTGCCGAGCGCGGCACGTAGCCCCCGGTGTCCACGACGCTGAAGGAGACGCCGTTCCAGAGCGCGTCGCCATACACGCGGTCGCGCGTGACGCCCGGCTCGTCGTGGACGATAGACTGGCGCGTCTCCGTGAGCCGATTGAAAAAAGTGGACTTGCCCACGTTGGGGCGGCCTACGATGGCGAGAAGGGGCATG
>CBDUBO010000620.1:0-1846 GCA_965365405.1 uncultured Rhodothermales bacterium
GCCCATGCCGGGCTCGAAAGCCTGTCGCTCGCCGACTCGACGGGCTACGCCAACCCCGTTTCTGTCCGGCGGCGTGTGCTGGCCGTGCAGGCGGCTGCGCCCACGGTGCCGCTCGTGCTGCACCTGCACGACACGCGCGGGGCGGGACTCGCCAACGTCGTGGCTGGGCTGGAGTGCGGCGTCACCCGCTTCGACACGTCGCTCGGCGGGCTCGGCGGCTGCCCGTTCATTCCCGGCGCGACGGGCAACATCGCCACGGAGGACACGGCCTATTTACTTGAAGGCATGAACGTCCACACCGGGCTCGACATCGCGGCGGTGGGGCGTGCGTCTCAGCGCGTGGCGGATTTTCTGGAGCGCGACCTGCCAGGCAAGCTCTACCGGCTCGGTTAGCGTAGCCGGGCCAGCGTCATCTCGAAAAACGGCGTCCACACCGCGCCGTCCTCGGAGCGTTCGCCGGTTTCGTGCCACCGGCCCTGCGCGTCGAGACCGATGGTGTAGCGGACGCGGCCCATCTGTGCGTGCTGCATCGTCCACACGAGCGCGTCACCTTCCCAGTGCGCTTCGAAGGTGCCGCCGGTGCCTTCGGCCAGATGGGTGCGGAAAATGTAGTGTTCGGCGGCAGGATCGTAGGAGAACACGCCGAAAGCGTGGTGCACCAGCATGGGCTCGGGCTGGCCCGGCACAGCGGCGTAGTGGCGGCCCTCGACGAGCAGTAAGAGGGTGTCCAGCCGCGCCTCGACGGTTTCGGTGCCGTTGAACGGCATCCGCCGGTCGCCGTAGGCATACCAGCCCGACCCCTCCCATTCGCCGATCAGAAAGGCCAGCTTTTGCATAGCTGCCTGCTGGGCCACGCGCGCAGGGGAAGGGGGACGCTGGGCGTGGACGCTGAGCGCGAAAAAGGACAGCAAGGCGAAGCAGAAAGGCGCTTTCATGGCGGAGGCGGGTTTGAGAAAACGTTACGTCTCTACCCAGGCGTGGCGCTTGTACGTTTGCGACACCGCCGCATTCAGGGCCGCACGGTACCGTGGTCTATGGCGCGCACAGTCTGCGCAAACGCTCCTGGGGGCTGCCCGTAGAGCGCGTTGAACTCCCGCGTCAGGTGGGCCTGGTCGGCAAAGCCGTGGTCGGCGGCCACGCGACCCCAATCGTCGGGCGGAGTGCGCAGCACGTTGGCAACGGCCTCGCGGAAGCGCCGGATACGAGCGAACTGCTTGGGCGTGAGGCCGACGGCCTGGCGGAAGCGGCGCTGAAGCTGGCGCGCGCTCAGCCCGTGCCGCGCTGCGAGGGCTTCTACGTGCACGATTCCCCCTGCCGCCACGATGTCGGACACCGCCGCGGTCACAATCACGTCAAGCGGACGGGCGGCGCGGGCGTAGGGCAGCAGGACGCGGTCGAGTGCGTGTGCGGCGGTTTCGTCCGCGCAGCTGGTGCTTTCCAGCGCCGTAGCGAGGGTTTGCGCGAGAACGGGCAGCACAGCGGATAGGGGCAGGTGCGGCGCGTGTGCCTGCGCCACTTTCAAGTGCAGCAGCGCGGCCGCCGCGCCCGGTTGCAGGCGCACGCCTCGGTAGCACGCGCCGGGCGGTACAGGGACATCGAGCGCTTCTATGCGGGGACCGGCGTAAAACAGGGCCGCAGCGCCGTCCGGGGCCTGCGCGTGCACGATGCTGGCACAACCGTCCGGCATGACGCGGTGGGGGTAAGGTGCCAGGAGCCGGAGCGAGGCGCGAAAAGTCCAGTACGCCTGCACGTACGGGCGCAACGCGGCAGTCGGCAGCACTTCATGGTAGTGGGCGAGGGCATCGCTATCCATCGGAAGGGGGCACAGGGCGTTTGTGCAGAATAC
>CBDUBO010000621.1:0-1841 GCA_965365405.1 uncultured Rhodothermales bacterium
AGGTGGACGACCTGCTGGAGATGATCTCGGACGAGCTGCGCGAGCGCCGCTTTGCCCCTGTCGTGCGCCTGGAAGTGGCGGCGGCGATGCCGCAGCACGCCCGCGAACTCCTCATGCGCGAACTGGCCCTGGGGCCGGACGACGTGTACGAGACGCACGGGCTGGTGGACCTGTCGGGCTGCAACGAACTGACGCGCGTCAAAGCCCCGGAGTTTTTCTACGAGCCGTGGGAGCCCGTCGTGCCGCGCCGCCTCCGGCCCGTGCTCGAAGGCGACGAGAGCTTTTTCGACGCGATCAAGCGGCAGGACCTGCTGGTGCACCATCCCTACGAGTCGTTCCGCGCCAGCGTCCAGCGCTTTGTCGAGGAGGCAGCGCTGGACGATAACGTGCTCGCCATCAAGCAGACGCTCTACCGCACCAGCGAGGAGTCGCCCATCATCGAGGCCCTCATCCGCGCTGCCGAGGCGGGCAAGCAGGTGGCCGTGCTGGTGGAAGTGAAGGCGCGCTTCGACGAGCAGAACAACATGGAGTGGGGCGCGCGGCTCGAAAAAGCGGGCGTGCACGTGACCTACGGCCTCGTCGGGCTCAAAACGCATTCGAAGGTGACGCTCGTGGTGCGCGAGGAGGCAGACGGCCTGCGCGCCTACTGTCACATCGGCACGGGCAACTACAACCCGTCCACGGCGCGTTTCTACACCGACCTGGGCCTGTTCACGTGCAAGAACGACGTGGGCAACGACCTCGTGGACCTGTTCCACTACCTGACGGGCTACGCGCCCGAGCAGCGTTACCGCCGCCTGCTCGTGGCTCCGCGCGCCATGCGCCGCCACTTCGTGGACCTCATCCGCCACCAGGTGGCCCGCCACCAGCGCGACGGCACGGGCCGCATCGTCGCCAAGATGAACGCGCTCGACGACGTGCAGATGATCGAAGAGCTCTACCGCGCCTCGCAGGCCGGCGTACCCATAGACCTGATCGTGCGTGGACACTGCCGCCTGCGGCCCGGCGTGGCGCACTTCTCCGAAAACATTCGCGTGCGCTCTATCGTGGGGCGTTTTCTCGAACACAGCCGCATCTACTGCTTCGGCCCGCCCGAGGAGGCCCGCCTCTTCATCGGCAGCGCAGACTGGCAGCGCCGCAACCTCGACGACCGCGTCGAAACCATCGCCGAAGTGGACGACGCCGTGGCGCGCGAACGCCTGCTGCGCACCCTCGATCTGGCCCTGGCCGACGAGCGGCAGTCGTGGACGCTACAGTCCGACGGGGCTTACGTGCCCTCCGTGCCTTCCAGCCCGGCCAAGGCACCGGGTTTCCAGGAGGTGCTGATGGAGCGCGCTCGTGGCCGTACGGCTGAGCCCTCCTGGGACCTGTGAGGGTGAAAGTTGGATGTTGAAGGTTGGAAACCCCTTCTGACCTCTAATCTCCAACTTCTCCACACCGAACTCCGAATCATTCCCTCTATGTCCGAACTGCTCGTTCAGCCCGAAGCCGCCGCCCGCCCGGCAGCGCTGCCCGTCCAGCGCGACGCCTTCGACCTGCCGCGTGAGGTGGCTTACCTCAACTGCGCCTACATGAGCCCTCAACTCAACCGCGTCACGGAGGCGGGGCAGGCGGGCGTGCTGCGCAAGACGGCACCGTGGCGGGTGCGGTCGCAGGACTATTTCGAGGGCGGCGAAACGCTGCGCACGCTCGTGGGCCGCCTCATCGGGTCGGACGCCGAGGGGGTCGCGCTCGCCCCGTCGGCCAGCTACGGCCTCGCCCTCGCCGCGGCCAACGTGGAGGTGCAGGCGGGGCAGAACATCATCGTGCTGGCCGAGCAGTTTCCGTCCAACGTGTACGTG
>CBDUBO010000622.1:0-1833 GCA_965365405.1 uncultured Rhodothermales bacterium
TCGAGCGCCCGGAGCGTGCCCAGCATTTCTACTTCTTCGGGGATGATGTTCGAGCGCACGCCGCCGCTGATCTTGCCCACGGTCACGATGGCCGCGCCCGTTTCGGGCAGGTTGAGGTTGCGGCTCACGACTGTCTGAAGCGCCGTCACGATGTGGGCGGCGGCCACGATGGGGTCGGCGCCGTTCCACGGGTACGCGCCGTGCGTCTGTCGTCCCCGCACCACGATGCGGAAGTCGTCCACGCTGGCCCACATGCCCCGCGGCGTGTATTCGATGTGCCCGGCCTCGATCTCGGAGCCGATGTGGAGCGCGAAGATGGCGTCCACGTCCGGGTTTTTGAGCGCACCTTCTTTCACCATCAACTCGGCCCCGCCTTCTTCTCCCTTGGGCACGCCTTCTTCGGCGGGTTGGAAGATGAACTTGACCGTGCCTCCCACTTCGTCGCGCATACTGGCCAGCACCTCAGCCGTGCCCATCAGGATGGCGACGTGGGTGTCGTGGCCGCAGGCGTGCATGATGGGCACCGTTTCGCCGTTGTACTCGCCCGTCGCGCGCGAGGCGAAGGGCACGTCCACGCGCTCCTCCACGGGCAGGGCATCCATGTCGGCGCGCAGCGCCACCACGGGGCCGGGCTTTCCGCCGCGCAGCACGCCTACGACGCCCGTGTGTGCCACGCCCGTCTCGACTTCCAGCCCCAGCGCGCGGAGGTGGTCGGCTACTTTGCGGGCCGTCTCGAACTCGCGGTTGGACAGTTCGGGGTGCTGGTGAAAATCGCGGCGCCACGCGATCACGCGGGGCTCAATGGCGGCAAAGGCGGGTTCGAGCGCGGCAGGAAGTGCTGCATCCTGGGCGGAACCGGTGGATACGAGCAGCAGCGCGCAGAGAAGCAGGGCAATACGCATCGCAGTGTAGAGTCGGGTAGCGCGCAAGATATCGCAGCGTCCCACTCGCGCATCTTTGAGGGCCGGGAGGAATTGCAAGGGGTTGGAGGTTGGTCATTGGCCACTCGTCATTCGCTATTCGCCGTTCGATACTCGACATGGATCTCTTTCAGGAAAACGCCGCCCGTTACCGCGCGGCACAGTCGCCGCTGGCCGACCGGATGCGCCCGCGCACGCTCGACGACTTTGCCGGGCAGCCGCACGTACTCGGGCCGGGCAAGCTTCTGCGCCGCGCCATCGAGGCCGACCGCGTGACGAGTCTCATCCTCTACGGGCCACCGGGCGTGGGCAAAACCACGCTCGCGCGGATCGTGGCGGGTACCACGAAAAAACACTTCGCCTCGCTCAACGCCGTGCTCGCGGGCGTCAAGGACATCCGCGAGGCCATCGAGGCGGCGCGCGAACGGCTCAATTACCACGGCCAGGGCACGATCCTGTTCGTGGACGAGGTGCACCGCTTCAACAAGGCGCAGCAGGACGCGCTCCTGCCGCACGTCGAGAACGGGACGGTGACGTTTATCGGGGCGACGACCGAGAACCCGTTTTTCGAGGTCAACAAGGCGCTCGTCTCGCGCAGCCGTGTGTTTGAACTGAGGCCCCTTACCGAAACCGACCTCTACGACGTGGCCCGCCGCGTCATTGCCGACCCGGACCGAGGCTACGGCAAGCTCGATGTGCGGGTGGACGAAGACGCCCTCGACCACCTCGTCTCGACCGCCAACGGCGACGCCCGCAGCCTGCTCAACGCCCTCGAACTGGCCGTCGAGACGACCGCGCCCGACAGCAGCGGCGCGATCCACGTGACCCGCGCCGTCGCCGAGGATTCGATCCAGAAGCGCGCCGTGCTCTACGACAAAGAGGGCGACGCGCACTTCGACACCATCAGCGCCTT
>CBDUBO010000623.1:0-1831 GCA_965365405.1 uncultured Rhodothermales bacterium
CACACGCTCGTCGCCCTCGAAGCCTATCTGGAAAGGATCGATGGCAACTGGGGGGCGCTCGCGCCGCTGACGAGCCGCGAGCAGGGCCTCCTGCGCCGCTCGCCCAACCGCATCCACGTCCAGACGGCAGAGCGCCTCGGCATCGCGCCCGTGGCCACACGCGCCGAGGCGGCCACGCGCTACGAAGACCTGGTGCGCGTCGAGACGGACTCGCTGCTGGTGGTGGCTTCCATGGATTACGGCGTGCCCTACATGACGCCGCGCGCCCGCCGCGTCGTGGACACGCTCGTGGCGCGTTTCCAGCACGAGTTGGCCCTGGCCGGCTTGCCCCGCTACAAGCCCGTCATCACCTCCATCCTGCGCACCGAGGAGGATCAGCAAGCGCTGCGCGGGGTCAACAGCAACGCCGCGCGGGGCCGGTCGAGCCACGAGTTTGCCACTACGTTCGACCTGCACACCGAGCGCTTCGTCTTCTCCGCGCTTCCACCCGAACCCCTGCCCCAGCCCAGTCCGCGCCTGCCTGCCTGGTGGCGCGAACCGCTTGCAGAGGCGCTGCGCGAAAAGGCCGTCCAGCGCTTCCGCGAGGCCGCTGCCCACAACGACACCCGCCTCAAGGCGGCGCTGGGCCGCACCCTCATCGCGCTGGAGAACGAGGGACGCCTGGTGACGGTGATGGAATACCGCCAGCCCGTCTTTCACACGACGGCCATCGGCTGGAGCGAGTAGCGCCGGACGCTACCGCGCCCGCGCCTTGATCCGGCTGAACTCGTTGTCGTTGGTGACGAGGTTGCCGGATAGGCTCATGGCATCTATCTGCTGCTGCGCGTTGCGGATGCGCTCGTCGGTGAGCGGGTGCGAAGAGAAAAACGGGATGCCCCGGCTGCCCCCACCGCTGGCACGCTTAAGCGTCTGAAACATGGCCACCATGCCGTTGGGGTTGTAACCCGCCGCCGCCATGAAACGGATGCCGTAGCGGTCGGCTTCGCGCTCGGCGTTGCGCGAGTACTTGGCAAAGCCCGCGCCCGCCACCGCCTGCGTGGCGATCTGCGTGAGCAGGCCGGGGTCGCTGCCCAGCAGCCCACCCGCCACGACGCTCGCGCCGTACTGCGCCGACAGCCGCTCGGTGCCATGCCGCGACACGCCGTGCGTGATCTCGTGCGCCAGCACACCCGCCAGTTCGGAGGCGCTGCCCGCGTTGGCAATCAGACCGGTGTTGATGTACACGTGCCCGCCGGGGATGTTGAAGGCGTTGATCTCGTCGTCCTCGACAACGTGGAACTGCCACGGCAGGCGGGCCATCTCGGTTTGCGCCACGATGCGCTGACCCATGCGCGACACGTAGCTGTTGAGCGTCGCATCGCGCGAGAGGCGCACCTGTTTGGCCACCTCGGCGGCCGTCTGCTGGCCCAGTTGCCACTCTTCTTCGAGTGAGACGAGGTTGAGGTCGCCCCGGTTGATGCCCGTCGTGGCGCAGCCGAGCGGCAGCAGCGTCGCCAGCAGCAGCAGAGCCACGAGGCGACCAGAATGATGGAAGGTCTGCATAGGATGTCGTACAGAATGGGAGGTGGAATCGCGCGGGGGCAGCCCTGAGGGGCCCCGAGCGGCGTCTGCACGAACATCGTGCAAGCGCTGATCCATCCACCTGTTACCGCACGGCAGACGTTGCCGACGTGTTGCACCGGCCCTAAACACAGCGCGGGCCGTGGCGCTGGAAAAGGCCACGACCCGCGATGTCAGATCCAAACAGATCCGGTGCTTACTCGGCGTTCTTGCGCCGCGCGCTCGGCGGCTCCAGCGTCAGGCGCGCCGAAATGCGGTGCGTCATGCCCAG
>CBDUBO010000624.1:0-1826 GCA_965365405.1 uncultured Rhodothermales bacterium
CCACGCGCCTGCACCTGCGCGACGTGGTGTACCGCATCGACGCCATCCTCGACCCCAACGGCCGCGACGTGTGACCGGGATGAGGAATTAGACCCGAAGCCCCGCTCTGCCGCACGGTGGAGCGGGGCTTTTTCTTTGCGGTTGGAGGTTGGTGAAGACATTCCAGCCTCCAGCCTCGAACTCTCCATGACCCATTCCGACCTGTCCGGCATTCTCGACTTTCTCCGCGCCGCCGAGGCGCTCAAACACACGCCGCGCTCGGGCTACACCACGACAGGCGAGCGCGAGAGCGTGGCCGCGCACACGTGGCGGCTGTGCCTGATGGCCCTCGTGCTCGAAGACGCTTTTGCCGGCGTGGACATGGTGCGGCTGCTCAAGCTTTGCGTCGTGCATGACTTGGGCGAAGCCATCGGCGGCGACATTCCGGCACCGCAGCAGGGTGCGTCGGGCAAAGGCGCAGACGAACGGCGCGACCTGCTCCTGCTCGTGGCGCCGCTGCCCGAAGGGGTGCGGGCGGAGATCGTGGCGTTGTGGGATGAGTACGAAGCGGCCACCACGATGGAAGCCCGCCTCGCTAAAGCGCTCGACAAGCTCGAAACCATTCTGCAGCACAACCAGGGACAGAATCCGCCGGACTTCGACTACCGCTTCAACCTGACCTACGGGCAGCGCTACACCACGGGCCACCCGACCATCGAAGCCCTCCGCGCCCTGCTCGACGACGAGACGGAGCAGCGTGCGCGCCAGGCGCGGGGAGAGGCTCGCCCTTGAACAAAGACCAACGCGCGTACGCGGACGGCGGTACGATGCGCGAACGCAGGCGCGACCGCTCCCTACGCGGCACGGCGCAACACGGCGTCCAGGCGCGTGCGCGTGTACCGCTGCAGCAGAATCGGGTAAAGGTTTACCACGAGGTTGCCCGCGCTCAGATACACCGCCCAGCCCTGCCAGCCAATACGCCAGGCGTACACCGCCGACACGACCCCGAGCAGGAGGAGAACCAGGTGGCCGCGCTCACTTTGCTCGGTACGGTAGACAAACGCCTCGGCATCACGCCGGCTGCGGATCACCCGGTATGCTGGATTGACGCGGCGGGCCCAGCGGTTTGCAAGATCCCCGTCCGGGACGAACCGGCGAAAGCGCCGAATGCCCAGCCATTCGTAGATCCGGCCCGACTGCTCAAAGCTTCGCATCCTGAAATAGCCGGCGGGTAGCAGCCACCACAGCGCGACACATCCGATGGGGAGTAGCACAAACGGCGCCTCGGGCAGGAGGTCTCCTGCCGGGTAGGCAAACGGCCGCAGCGGCCCCCATACGTACAGCCAGAACAGGAGCATCGGCGCGAGCCATCCGCCTGCCATGCTCGCGAGGGGGGCCTGGTTGAGACGGTTCGTAGGGTGCATCAGCGCGCTACCGGGGTGTTGTGAAAGCTGGCGATCTCCCACCGCTCAGTTGCCCGAACAAGCACCAGGCTTGGAAGAGCCCGTATCACGCCGGCCAGTGGGCCCGAAGGAACGTCGAGTTTGGCGTGGAGGTGCACGAGCAGCACGTCCGCCGTCAGCGCCCGCGCCTGCGCGAGTTCGTACTGGACACGGCTCCCCTTGTAAATCGAGTCGAAGATGGCCTCGTGGCCTCTGGCGATTGCGGTTCGCCCGTGGTAGTGTTCGCCCCGAATGTTGACGAAGTCGGCCTCCGTTGCAAAGGGCTCGGCGAAGGCGTGCCCGTCACTGCGGTTCCACGCCTGCTCAAGGCGGGCGGCCACTTCGCGAGCGGCCTCGTTTACATGGCTTTCGTCCATGGCATCAGGATAGAGATAGCGGTCTGAC
>CBDUBO010000625.1:0-1808 GCA_965365405.1 uncultured Rhodothermales bacterium
TGATTCTGAGCCGCTACCTCATCTCCGGCCTCACGCTGGGGTCGGTGAAGGGGTAGCCATTTCAGGCGGCCTGCTTGCGGGGCAGCAGCACGGTGAAGGTGCTGCCACGTCCCGGTGCGCTCTCGATGTCGAGCCGGCCCCCCAGCAGCGCGACGAGTTGCTGCACGATGGTCAGCCCCAACCCGCTGCCCTGGTGGCTCCGCGCCAGCCCTTCGGATTCCTGCCGGAAGGGCTCGGTAGCGTGCGGCAGAAACGCCTCGCCAATGCCGATGCCGGTGTCCGACACGCGCAGCGCGACGGCAGCGCCCCTGTCGGCCACTTCGACGGTAACCCGCCCTTGCGGGGTGAACTTGAAGGCGTTAGAGAGCAGGTTTCGGGCGATGCGCTCGATGGCCTCGCGGTTCACGTGGGCGAAGACCGGGCCCTTGGGCTGCTCGCAATGGAGCGCGATCTGGCGCTGCGTCGCCTGCACGCGGAAGCTGTCTGCCACACGGCGCACCTCGGCCGCTACGTCCACATGTTCAACCGGCATCTTCAGCGAACCGCTTTCGAGTTGGGCCAGGTCGAGGATAGCGTTGAGGGTCGCCAGCAACCGCTCGCCGTTGTCGTGGATGTCGGCGGCGTGTTCGGACACCTCGTCGGGTGCCAGTTCACCGGGCTCTTTGAGCAGTTCCGAAAAGCCGAGGATGGCTGTGAGGGGCGTGCGGAACTCGTGGTGCATGTTATGGAGCAGGGCCGACTGGAAGCGAAGCGCCGCCTCGGCTCGCGACTTTTCCTCTTTCAACGCCTGCTCGTAGGTCCACCGCTCGGTGATGTCGTTGGCGATGCCCAGTACGAAAGTGTGGTCTCGCGCGTCGCGCAGCGGGATCAGCCGGGTCTGAAACCAGTGCTGCTGGCCCGTGCGGCGCGAAAGCGTCGCATCGTCGGGGAGCAGCAACGGCTGGCTCGAAGCCAGCACCCGGGCGTCGTATTGCGCAAAGCGCGCCACCTCGTCGGGGTCGTCGTTGAAGTCGGCGTGACGCAGGCCCACGATTTCCTCGGGTGTGCGGTCGTAGAGTTCGGCGAAGCGCTGGTTGACGACGACGAAGCGGCCTTCGCTGTCCTTGACGAAGATGGCGTTGGGACTGGTGTCGAGAATGCGGCTGAGAAACTGCTCATGCACACGCAGCGCGTTTTCAGCGTCGGTGCGGCGGATGGTTTCGAGGGCGAGGGCGACGAAATCTGCCGTGGCCGCTGCAAACGACTGGTCTTCGAGCGTCCACCGGCGCTGCGGGCCGATGTGTTCGTGGCACACGACGCCGATCATCCGGTCGCCCACCCGGATGGGCGCGTCGAGGAGGGAGGTAATGCCATGCTTGCGGAGATACTCCGGTTTCAGTTCAAACGTACGTGGATCGCTCTCCGCATTGTGCGCCACGATCACCCGCTCCTCCTTGAGCGCGTCGAAGTAGTGTGGAATGTCGGAGCGGTAGAGGGTGCTGCCGTGGGTATGGCGGGCCTCGGCGCGGCTGAAGCTGTTGAGGCACTCGATCTGCTCCAGCGCATCGTCGGCGAGCCAGATGCCGACGCGCTCGACGCCGAAGGCATGAGCGATCTCCTCGGTGACGTGGCGCAAAAACGCGGCCGGGTCGCCCCACGCCTCGGTCATCTGGCGGGCCAGCCGCGCGAACACCTCATTCTGCGCCTGCATCCGGCGGGCAAAGCGGTGCTCGGCCTGCTCGTCGCTCTGGTCGGTGCCGACCAGCAGGCAGGCCACGACCTCACCCGCCTCGGTGATCTGACCGGGCTCCCGGTGGTCGCCAAGGGCG
>CBDUBO010000626.1:0-1807 GCA_965365405.1 uncultured Rhodothermales bacterium
GTGGCCGCCGTGCGCTACGCCAGGGAGCGCAACCTGCCGTTTTTCGGCATCTGCCTGGGGATGCAGTGCGCCGTCATCGAGTACGCCCGCAACGTCTGCGGCTGGGCCGACGCCCACTCGACCGAGTTCTCGACGGAAACGTCGCACCCCGTCATCGACATGATGAGCGACCAGAAGCGCATCACCGACAAGGGCGGCACGATGCGGCTGGGGGCGTACGAGTGCCACCTCGTCGAAGGCTCGCGCGTGCGCGACATCTACGGCACCAGCACCGTCGAGGAGCGGCACCGGCACCGCTACGAGGTCAACAACGTGCTGCGCTACAAACTGGCCGAGCACGGGATGCACCTGGCAGGGGTCAACCCCAGCCGCGACCTCGTGGAGATCATCGAACTGCCCGGCAAGCGCTGGTTCGTAGGCGTGCAGTTTCACCCGGAATACCGGAGCACTGCTCTCAAGCCGCACCCGCTGTTCGCCTCCTTCGTCGAGGCGTGCGCGGCCTTTGCGCGCGAGGCGGGGCTGGCCGCCAGTGCCCGCCCGACCCGCCGCACCCGCACGCAGCGCCTGGCCGCCGCACGGGTGTGATTCCTCATCTGGGAAACAGGGGTGTATTCATGTAGGGGCGTACCGCGGTACGCCCCTACGCATTTGCGGCGACCTCACACTTTGCGCATGAGGGCCAGCACGCGCCCCACCACGTGGCAGCGGGCGTCGCCGGGCGCAAAGACCTCCTCGGTGTAGCGGCGGTCGGCGGGGCGGAGGTGGTGGCGGCCGTTGGCATGGTGGAAGCGCCGCACCTTCAACTCCTCGCCCACGAGGAAGGCCGTAAGCGTGCCGTTGTCGAGCACGCCAGCATCCACCTCTTCGATCAGGAGCAGGTCACCTTTGCGAATGCCGTCCGGGTTCATCCCGTCGTCTCCGGCACGGGCGAGAATGCAGGCGTCCGGGTCGGCTCCGTCGAACCACGAGGGGTCGAGTGCCAGCACGCCATTAGGGCGCGAGCGCAGGCGCTCAGGCTGCGCGCTCGACGTGCGGCTGACGATCATCACCGTCGGTACGCCGTCGCCGAGGGCGTGGGCGTCTTCGTCGCGCAGCACCAGCCCGCGCGCCACGTGCGGATCGCGCCCAAGGTAGCCTTTGGCTTCGAGCGCCCGCAGCAGCTTCGACACGCCGTTGGGCGAGCGGATGCCGAGGGCGACCCCGATCTCGCGCAGCGTGGGCGGCTTGCGGTGCTCACGGTGATAACGGCGGACAAACTCCAGGGCTTCGTTCTGTCGCTCGGTGAGGGCAGTAGGCACGGCGAAGGGGGTATGTGCGGGGCCAAGATAGGACGCTAGGCGCAGAGGGTGTAATCATTTTCACCCCGCCGCAAATCGGGGATTTTGATGGGGTTCAAATTTACACCTCTCATGCAGTATGCGGATTCTACCAGGTGCCTACATGCTGTGCATATAGCAGGTGGTGCTACTGTGGATAACTAAAAACCCCCTTGATTGGCCTGAAAACGTTGACTTTGCGCCTTGCATCTGTACCTTGCGGGCGTGGTGGGGAAAAGTGGGGAATCTGGAGAGAAAGGTGGGGCGAAAGGGCTGAACGGTTATGGCAGGCTTCAAAGGCAACGCGGAATACTCGGTCGATAGCAAGGGTCGCCTAGCGATCCCGGCCAAGTTCCGTAATGCCATGCGGCCAGAGGCGAACAGCGCCTTCGTCGCCACGACGGGCATGGGGGACCGGTGTATCCGGCTCTATCCCGCCGACGAGTGGGAGGTGAAGGAGCAGGAGATGCGGGGGCTGAACACCTACCGGC
>CBDUBO010000627.1:0-1804 GCA_965365405.1 uncultured Rhodothermales bacterium
CCGCGCCCGATGCCGGCGAGCACGTTGGAGAGGCGGTAGTTATAGCCGATCTCGGAGTGCTGGTAGTGCGGCGCGGCGTCGCGTGCCTGCGTGGCGAGCTTGCGGGCGTGGCACGCCAGCTTCTCGTCCGCGGTGACGAGCATTCCACCGCCCGACGTGGTGATGATCTTGTTGCCATTGAACGAATAGATCCCCGACTGGCCGAACGTGCCGGGCGCGCGGCCCTTGTAGGTAGCCCCCAGCGCCTCGGCAGCGTCCTCGACGAGGGCCACGCCGTACTGGCTACACAGCGCCGCGATGGAGTCCAGGTCCGCGCTCTGGCCGTAGAGGTGAACCAGCACGAGTGCCCTGGGCAGCCGCCCGATGGCGGCGCGCACGGCCAGCACCTCTTCGAGGAGGGCGGGGTCGAGGTTCCACGACACCTGTTCGCTGTCGAGAAAGACGGGCCGTGCGCCCTGGTACAGAATGGGATTGACGCTGGCGCAGAAGGTGAACGTGGACACGAGCACCTCGTCGTCCGCACCCACACCGGCCAGTTGGAGGGCGAGGTGAAGCGCCGCCGTGCCGCTGCTGAGGGCGACGGCGTGGGGGGCGCCCACGCGTTCCGCAAACTCCTGCTCGAACGCATCCACGTGTGGGCCGAGCGGCGCGATCCAGTTGGTGTCGAACGCTTCGGCGACGAACTGCTGCTCTCTCTCGCCCATGTGGGGCGAAGAAAGGTAGATGCGGGGGTGATTTCCGGTGTGCATGATTCAGACGGTTGCTTTGCGGTCCAGACGCGGATCGTCACAGGCCTCTTCCATCCTCTCGCCTCTGCGGCAGTGACGGGATGCAGAAAATGGCCCCTCAGTGAAAGAGCGCTACGCGGAACGATGGTGTTTGATGATGCGAGTTGGAACGCCGACGGCGGTGACACGCTCCGGCAGGTCGCGCGTTACCACGCCGCCGGCCCCGACGATGCTCCACGCGCCGATGCGGCAGCCCGGCACGACGCCGGCACCGACGCCGAGAAATCCCCCTTCGCCCACGTGTACGTCTCCCGCGAGGTGAACACCCGGCGCGAGGTGCGCGAAGTCGCCCAACCGCCCGTCATGATCCACCGTTGCGGCCGTGTTGATGATGGCATGGCGGCCCACCACGGTGCCTGGCTGCAGGATGCCGCCGGCGAATACGACGGTGCCTGCACCGAGCGCTACCCCCGGATGCACGATGGCCGCAGGGTGTACGAGCGCATCGGCCCACGCCACCTGCGCTTCGAGCTTTTCCGCCAGGTGGCGGCGCGCTTCGTTGCTGCCGATGGCCAGCACCAGGCTGCCGCCGCTTTCCACCCTGCCCGCGCGGAAGGGGCCCAGCACGGGATATCCCGCCACGTCCGAGCGGGCAGGGCTGTCGTCGAACAACCCGCCGATGGGGAGGCCCAGCGCTTCGAGCACGGACAGCACCACACGGGCGTGTCCGCCAGCGCCGTAGAGGTAAACCGGCCCGTTCATGGCGCAGGGGGAGCAGAGGGCGAGCCCATGAACTCTGCCACTGTCGCCTCGCCCTGCGCGCTGATGCCTTCGCGGCGGAAAACCTTGGCGATGGTCTGCCAGAGAATCTTGAGATCGAGGCCGAGCGAATGGTTTTCAACGTACCACACGTCCAACTCGAAACGGTCTTCCCACGAAAGCGCGTTGCGCCCACTCACCTGCGCCAGGCCGGTGATGCCGGGGCGCACCTGGTGCCGGCGGGCCTGCCGGGGCGTGTAGCGGTCGAGGTACTGCATCAGGAGCGGGCGCGGGCCGACGAGGCTCATGTCGCCGCG
>CBDUBO010000628.1:0-1803 GCA_965365405.1 uncultured Rhodothermales bacterium
GCCGGAGATGTTACCGTTGACGCCGTAGCTGGCGCGCAGCTTCAGGCTCGACACGAGCGCGGGCACGGCGTTCCAGAACGCTTCTTCGTGGACGTTCCAGCCTGCCGACACGCCGGGAAAAAAGCCCCACCGGTTGTTGGCACCCAGGTTCGAGGCGCCGTCGTAGCGGCCCGATGCGGCAAACAGGTAGCGCCGCTTGTAGTCGTACGTGACGCGCCCGAAATAGCCCAGAATGGCTTGGTCGGTCACGCTGCTGAAGGCGCTGACGGGCTCGGAGGAGGCATTGAGCGTGGGCACGATGTCGGTGGAGGCACCGCGGCCTGAAGCGCTGGCCTGGTAGAAGCGCCGGTCGTAGTAGGATGTGCCCAGCTTGGCCTGCAGGTTGTGCTGGCGCTGGAACGACCGGTCGTAGGTAAACACGCCGTCGAGCTGGCGCTGCCAGTAGATGCTGTTCGAGGCCGAGGCGTCGCGCGCGTCCACGAACTGCGTCGGGCCGTTCCAGAACGACATCTGGAAGTTGTTGTCGGTGGCGCGCACCGAGTAGAGCGACGCCGACGGCTCGAACGTCAGGCCGGGCGCGAGCTGCCAGAGCGCGTGCAGGCCCAGCGTGAGCCGGTCCACGCTGTTTTTGGACTTCGAGCGGCTCAGGTGGTAGAGCGGGTTGCCGATGCTACGGTTCTGGCCGGGCGCGAGCGAGCCGTCCTCGTAGTAGAGCTTGGCCGTGGGTGGCAGGCCTAGCGCGCGCTGGAAAATCTGGTTGTCGCTGAAAACGCGGTCGTCGCTCGAGTTGCTGTAATTGAGCTGCCCGTCGAGGCTGAGGTTTTTGCGCACCTCCACGCGCCCGCCCATGTCGGCGGTGAGGCGGCGGTAGCCCGTCTTGATTGTCACGCCCTCGTTGTCGAGGTAGCCCACGCTCAGGTTGTAGGCCGCCTCGGGCCGCCCGCCCGAAACAGACAGGTGGTGGTTCTGGGTAAGGGCCGGGTCGAACAGCACGTCCTGCCAGTCGGTCTCCTGGTAGATAATCGTCTTGGTGGGGTCGAGCGGGTCGGGCATACTCTTCCAGCCTTCCTGAAGCTTGTGCTCGTTCTGGGGCGTGAGAAACTGCGTCGTGAAGGCTGTCCGGTTGGTGAGGTCGTTGCCCGTGCCGAATCCGTTGGGGCGCGTGAGCATGCTCATCCGCTCCGGGCTGCGCTCTGACGTGGCCGCCACGCCCAGCCGCCCGAAGTAGATGTAGTCGCGCGCAGAGGCCAGCGGCATGCGCCCGCCCACCTCGGCCAGTTGCAGGCTCGTATTGTAGGAGATCTGCGTGCGCCCCGCCTGGCCCGCCTTCGTCGTGATGATGACGACGCCGTTGGACGCGCGCGCGCCGTAGATGGCCGTCGCGGCCGCATCTTTGAGCACCTGCACGCTCTCGAAGTCGAGCGCGTTGAGGTCGTTGATGTTGCCCCGGATCACGCCGTCGACGATGTAGAGCGGCTGGGCCCCGTTGGGGTTGTTGATGGACGTGCCGCCGCGCAGGATGATGCGCGGCGCGTCGCCGGGCTGCCCACTCGTCGTCTGCACGCGCAGGCCGGCAATGGCCCCCTGCAGCGCAGAGGCCGCGTTGGCGTAGGGCACGTTGCGCAGCGCCGTCGTGTCGAGCTTGGAGATGGAGGTCGTCAGTGTGGCGCGCGACTGCTCGCCGTAACCCACCACGACTACCTCGTCGAGGTCGGAGACGGTGGGCGCAAGGGCCACGTCTAACACGCTGCGGCCCGCCACCGCCACCTCCTGCGTATCGAAGCCGATGGCGCTGAAGACGAG
>CBDUBO010000629.1:0-1800 GCA_965365405.1 uncultured Rhodothermales bacterium
AGGCCGCGCGCCGAGGTGCGGAACAGGTTCGAGATGCGGTTGGGCAGGAGCATGGGGAGCGGGTGGTTGAACGGGAAGTTGGTTAGATCGTCGGGTTGGTCCGCAAACCTCCCCGCCTAACCAGCAGCGAGCAGTAGGAGCGAAACCAACCCGCCTTACCCCGCCTGCCCGGTAATGCCGGAGCGAAGGGTGCTGAAGTGCTCGCTGAGCGCCCGCGTAGCCAGTTGCACGCGCATACTGTTGTCGGCCAGCGCCAGCATTTCGTCTTCGAGAATGGGGGCCTCGCCTTCAACGCGCGCGGCGGGGCGCACGTCGCTCACGTCCCGCATCGCAGGCACACCGTGCCGCATCTTCTGAAGCGTCTCCTCGAAGGTGACCGTCTGGCGCTGGTAGCCGGGGGTGTCCACGTTGGCGAGGTTGGCCGAGATGGCCTGGTTGCGCCACGTGTAGGCCGTCATGGCCTGGCGCAGCAGGCCGAGTTTGGCAGTTTCCATAGAGGAGGTAGGGATGCGTTGCGCCGCAAGGGGGCAAGCGCCGTGCCTGGGCCCGTAGCGCCCACACGACGGTGGAGACACGGTGAAGGACGGAACTATTTTCCACCCCTTCTCGTGGCGTCGGATGAAAAGCCTTCCCGGCCCGAGGCAGGAACGGGGCGAAAGCAGCGGAGCACGTCTGGTACTCTTTGTGCAACGGGCTCCGGTGCCCCCCTCCCTCACTTTTTCCAGCCGCTGCCGCGCGCATGACCTCGTCGGCCCTTCCCGATCACTACGCTCCCGCTGCGCTCACGTCGTACGAGCAGGCCATTGCCGACCTCGCCCTCGTGCTGCGTCACCGCCTGAGCAGCCTTACGTCCTCCATCGAAGGCTACGCCGACCTGCTCGTGGACACGCTCGCCACGCAGGATCAGCGGGACATGGCGATGCGCATTTTCGAGGGCATTCGGGGCATCGAGGCCGTGCTCTACGAGCTCGACGTGATGAGCGCGCCGCTCGCGCTCGACCGCCAGAGTGTGGGCCTGGACGGGTTGCTGCGCGAACTGCACGCGGCCCTGGCCGAAGACGCCCGCCGCTTCTACACCCACATCGAGGCCCCCGGCCCCTTCCACGCCGACGGGCAGCGGCTTTTGCAGGCGCTGCTCATCCTGCTCAAAAATGCCCTCGAAGCCTCCCGCACCGCGGCCATCGTGCTCGAAGTGTCGGAGGGGCCGGGCTTTGCCGCCTTCGACGTGTGGAACGAGGGCGTGCCGGACGAACCCGAAAACCGTCTCTTCGCGCCGTTCTTCACCACCAAGTCCCACCACCTGGGCCTGGGCCTCGGTTATGCCCGCCGCATTGCCCGCCTCCACGGCGGCGACGTGGTGCTGCACGCGGCCTGCCCCGACCGCGGCACCTGCTTCCGCCTGACCCTTCCCCAGCGCTGACGCCTCCGGCACGCCTCTTTCCCACCGGCGTGCCTTTTCATTTTTACCATTCGCCCCCCGCGTTTCACCATCACACCCCCAGTTTCCATGTCCCAGGCGCAACCCCAGCAGCCCAGCATTCTCTACGTGGACGACGAGCGGCTCCTGCACGGCGTGCTCGACCGCCTCTTCTCGCGCGAAGGTATCCGCGTCACGGCTACGTCGAGCGCGCACGAAGCCATCGAAGCGCTCAAAAAGCAGCCTTACGACCTCGTCATCACCGACTTCAAGATGCCCGAGATGGACGGCCTCGAACTGCTGGCCCACATCCGGCAGGAGTACCCGGACACCAAGACCATCATGATCACGGCGCACGCCAACGTGCAGCACGCCGTGGGCGC
>CBDUBO010000630.1:0-1792 GCA_965365405.1 uncultured Rhodothermales bacterium
CTGCCGAGCACGAACAGCAGGATGCCCGATATGCTCAGCACGGTGGCGATGGTGACGCCGGAGATGGGGTTGTTGGACGAGCCGACGAGTCCGGCCATGTAACCCGCGACGGACGAGAACAGAAAGCCGGCGACGAGGGCGAAGAGGAGGGCGAAAATGAGGGTGGCCGTGTAGAGCCCACTCGTGATGCCCAGCGCATCCTGATCCACGAGCGACAGGAGCACGAAAAAGAGGGGAACGGCGAGCGCCACGGTTCCTCCAGCAACGACAGGGATGGGCGTGTCGCGTTCCGTCCGTTCCACCGCGCTGGCCCCCTCCCGCCGGGCCCGCCTGAAGGCCTCCACGGAGGCCCGGATGCCGTCGCGCAGCGGGCCGATGAGCGAGACGAGCGCCCAGAGTCCGCCCACGGCCATCGCGCCGACGCCCAGGTAGCGCACCCGCGCGCTCCACACGGCAAAGGCCGCGTCGTAGCCCCGTGCTTCTCCCACGATGCCGGCGTACTCGGCGGGTGAGGCAAGCGTCATCCACAGCGGAATGGCGACGAGCCAGGCGATGGCTCCACCCGCGAACACGACGGTGGAGATGTTGAGCCCGATGATGTAGCCCACGGCGAGGAGTGCCACACCGAGGTCGGTGCCCAGACCGAACACGGTGCGTCCGGCCTGCACGCCGTACCCTGCCGCCGGCGCGACGAGTTTGAAGCCCGTCTGCATGAGCTTGAGCGCGGCAGCCGCCAGGGCAGCAAAGGCGATGGCCTGAATGCCTCCTTTCCCCTCTGCTCCGGCTTTGAGCACCTCGCCCGTGGCCACGCCTTCGGGAAAGGTGAGGGGCTGCTCGACGATGAGGGCGCGGCGCAGCGGCACGGTGAAGAGCACGCCCAGCGTGCCGCCGAACAGCGCGATAGACAGCACGGGCCAGAAGGCGAAGCCTTGCCAGTAGCCCATCAGCACGAGGGCCGGCAGGGTGAAGATGACGCCCGCTGCCACAGCTTCGCCCGCCGACGCCGCCGTCTGCACCAGGTTGTTCTCCAGAATGTTGGACTGCCGGAACAGCCGCAGCACGCCCATCGAAATAACGGCGGCAGGGATGGAGGCAGACACCGTGAGCCCCACCTTGAGGCCCAGGTACGCATTGGCCCCGGCGAGCACAGCGGACAGCAGGAGCCCCAGCCCGATGGCTTTCGGGGTGAGTTCGGGGAGAAAGGTGGTGGCCGGGACGAACGGCCGCACCGGTTCGGGCGAAGACATACGCGCACGTTGATAATTGCGTCGAACATACGGCATGGCCGGGCCACAGGGCAGCACGCGCCATTGCGCCCTCGTTACACACGCGCTCTGGCGGGGGCTGCATTTTGGCGCGTCGCGCAGCGCCTCACGGCTGTGCGTCGCACCTCCCACAACCCGACCACGCATGTTCGACGGCACCCCCTGGGGCTGGATACTCGGCATCGGCCTGCCCCTGTTCTACCTGCTGAGCCTGTTGAGCGCCGTGGATGCCATCATGAAGGCCCGCACGCCGCAGGGGTCGGTGGCGTGGACGGTCTCCCTCATCGCCCTTCCCTTTCTGGCGCTTCCCCTCTACTGGATTTTCGGGCGCACGCGCTTTAGCGACTACGAGAAGGGCGGAGACGGCTTCCACCGGGCGCTCGCGGCGCAGCTCGAAGCCCAGGGCGCGGACGCCGACGCGGACGACCTGTTGCGCAGCCACCGCGCCGAGCCCAGCGGCGAGCGCGGCGAGCCCGAGGCCTTCCAGAAGCTCGCCACCGTCCACTTCACCAGCGGCAACGACGGTC
>CBDUBO010000631.1:0-1785 GCA_965365405.1 uncultured Rhodothermales bacterium
CGCGGCCCTCGCCCTGCTCGTCGCGGTGCCAGTCGCGCGCGTGCCACTCGGCCCATGTCCGCTTGAGGTTGCCCGCCGAAGCCTCTTCCACCGCCGCCGCGCCCTCCTGCGTGCCGAAGTACCAGAGCGCGTCCACGTCGTCGTGGTCGGCCAGCACCCTGGCCAGCGCGTCGCGCCCGCCCGTGACGATGTTGATGACGCCCGCGGGCACGTCGCTCGTTTCGAGCACCTGGTAAAAGTCCGTCGCCGCCAGCGGGTGCGTTTCGCTGGGAATCGCCACGACGGTGTTGCCCATCGCTACGGCCGCGCCGACGAGCGAGACGAAGCCGAGCAGCGGCGCGCTGTCCGGGCACGCGATGCCGACGACGCCGATGGGCTCGTTCATGGCGAGCGCCACGCCCCGGATGGGGACGTTGTGCACGGCCCCGTCGTACTTGTCAGCCCACGCGGCCCACGTGAACAGGCGGCGGATGGAGGCATCGACTTCTGCGCGGCCGTCCTCTCCCGTCAGCGCCTCGATGCGGCGGGCGAACTCATCGTGCCGGGCGGCCAGGTTTTCGGCCAGGTAGTAGAGAATCTGCGCCCGGCTGTGGCCGGACGTACTGGCCCAGCCCGACGCCTTGTGCGCGGCCTCGACGGCGTTGCGCACGTCTTTGCGGTTGCCCTCGCCCACCTCGCCCAGCATCTGCCCGGCGGGGCCATACACGCTCCGGCTGTAGCCACTGTCCGGCCGGGCCTGCTTGCCGCCGATAAAGAGTTTGGCCGTGCGGTCGATGCCGGGCAGGCCGAAATCGGCGTGGGCGGACGCCACGGCACCATCGCCCCCGGCGGCAACAGCCGCGCGCTTTTTCGGCTTCTCCTTTTTCCGTTCCTGCTCCCACACCGGCACCAAGTACTCGTACAGTCCCTCGCGACCGCCCTCACGACCGAAGCCGCTTTCGCGGTAGCCGCCAAAGCCTGCCGCGGCGTCGAACAGGTTGGTGGAGTTGATCCAGACGACGCCGCTCTTGATTTTCGGGGCCACGTCGAGCGCCAGGTTGATGTTGTCGCTCCACACGCTCGCCGCCAGTCCGTACGGCGTGTTGTTGGCCAAGGCGACAGCCTCGGCAGGGGTGCGGAACGTCATCGTGACGAGGACGGGGCCGAAGATTTCCACCTGCGCCACGCCTGACGACGGCGCGACGTTGGTGAAGAGCGTCGGCGGGTAGAAGCAGCCTTCCTGGGGGCACGCCCACGAGGGCTGCCACATCTCTGCGCCTTCCTCGACGCCTGCTTCCACGAGCGCTCGGATGCGGTCGAGCTGGACGGGCGCGACGATGGCGCCCATGTCCACCGCTTTGTCCAGCGGGTTGCCCACGCGCAGCGTTTCCATGCGGGCGCGCAGCTTGTTTTCGAGCTTTTCCGCCACGCCTTCCTGCACCAGCAGGCGTGATCCCGCGCAGCACACCTGCCCCTGGTTGAACCAGATGGCGTCCACCACGCCCTCGACCACACTATCGAGGTCGGCGTCGTCGAAGACGATAAAGGGACTCTTGCCGCCCAGTTCGAGCGAGAGCTTTTTGCCCGACCCGGCGGTGGCCTTGCGGATGGCGCGGCCTACCTCGGTCGAGCCCGTAAAGGCGAGCTTGTCCACGTCCGGGTGCGCCACGACGGCTTTGCCCGTCTCGCCGTCGCCCGTGACGACGTTGAGCACGCCCGCGGGCAGACCGGCCTCGTGGGCGATCTCGGCAAAGAGGAGGGCGGTGAGCGGGGTAAACTCGGCGGGTTTGAGTACGACCGTGCAGC
>CBDUBO010000632.1:0-1780 GCA_965365405.1 uncultured Rhodothermales bacterium
AGTGAGAACCGGATTTACGCGGCCCTCAAGTTTGTGCTCTACACGCTCGTGGGGTCGCTGCTGATGCTCGTCGCCATTTTCTACCTGGGCTACGCCGCCGGCGACGCCGTCAACGGCGGCGTTTTCACGACCGACTACGCCAAGCTGATCGCCTACAACGTCCCGCTCGACGCGCAGACGTGGCTGTTCTTCCTGTTTGCGCTCGCGTTCTCCATCAAGGTGCCGCTCTTCCCGTTTCACACGTGGCTACCCGATGCCCACGTGCAGGCCCCGACGGGCGGGTCGGTGGTACTGGCGGGCGTGCTGCTCAAAATGGGCACCTACGGGCTGGTGCGGTTCTGCCTGCCGTTCTTCCCCGTGGCCTCGGTCGAGTGGGCGTGGCTGTTTGCCGTGCTGGCCGTCATTGGCATCATCTACGGAGCGCTCGTGGCGCGCGTGCAGACAGACGCCAAAAAGCTCGTCGCCTACTCATCCGTCAGTCACCTGGGCTTCGTCGTCCTCGGCATTTTTGCCTTCACCACCGAGGCGCTCCAGGGTGCGTTTATCCAGATGATCAACCATGGCCTTTCGACGGGGGCGCTGTTTCTCCTGGTCGGGATGCTCTACGAGCGCCGGCACAGCCGATTGATGGAGGATTACGGCGGCATCGCGAAGGTTGTCCCGGTGTTGACGTTTTTCATGGTGTTCTCGGTCATGGCCTCTGCGGGTCTGCCGGGCCTCAATGGGTTCGTGGGCGAGTTCCTGATCCTGATGGGCACTTACAAGAGCGCCGTGATCGGATCGCCCATTCTGGTCGCCTTTGCCACCACCGGCGTCATTCTGGCAGCTATCTACCTCTTGTGGATGCTCTACCGCACGTTTTTCGGTAGCCTGCGGCACGAAGAAAACGCGACGATGCGCGACCTCAACTTCCGCGAGGTGATGGCGCTCGTGCCGCTCGCCGTGCTGATGCTCGTGATGGGCTTTGCGCCCGCGCCCTTTCTCGCCAAAAGCGAGCGGGCCGTACAACAACTCATCGAAATCGTCGAGACCAAGCGGGTGGCAGCGTTGAGCACCACGCAAGACACACCCGCCCCGGTCGTACCGACCGCCGCCCCCTGAACTCCAACCTGCTGCCCCGATGCTGAAGCTTCGCCCGTTGTTTTTTGCGCTCGTGCTCGCTATTGGGCTGCTGGCGGCGCTGGGTCAGCCTGCGGCCGCGCAGGAGGTGAGCCCAGAGGTGCGCGTGGACACCACGCTTACCGAGCCCACCGAAGAAGCTGTAGAGGCCATCGCAGGCGAGGATGCAGAGGCGAGCGAGGCGGTGCCCATCTATCTCGTCATCCCGTTCGTGCTGCTGCTGCTCATGATTGCAACGGGGCCACTCTTCTACGCGCACCACTGGCACCACCATTATCCCAAATACGCCGTGGGGTTGGGGCTGCTGGTGGCGGCGTATTACTACTTCACGATGCCGCATGGCGGCGAGGCGGTGTTGCACGGGCTGACGGAGTACATCTCCTTTATCGCGCTGCTGGCGTCGCTCTACATTGCGTCGGGCGGCATCCTCATCGAGACGAGCGTGGCTGGCACGCCGCGCACCAACACGATTCTGCTTCTCATCGGAGCCATCATCGCCAACGTCATCGGTACGACGGGCGCTTCGATGCTGCTCATCCGGCCCTTCATGCGGCTCAACCGGGGGCGTATCAAGGCCTACCACATCATCTTCTTCATCTTCTCCGTCTCCAACGTAGGCGGTGCGCTCACGCCCATCGGCGACCCGCCGCTGTTCCTGGGC
>CBDUBO010000633.1:0-1765 GCA_965365405.1 uncultured Rhodothermales bacterium
GGTGCCACGTCTCGCCGTACTCGTTGCCGCCGCGCAGCGCCGCGATGGCGTAGACACCGCCCCGGTTGATGAACGCCGCGTTCAGACCGGCAAAGCCCGGTGTCTGCCCGATGTTGAAGCCGCCGTAGCCGTAGAGGATGGTCGGGTTGCGGCCCGTTTTCTGGAGGCCGCGCTTGTACATCAGGATGATGGGCACACGCGTGCCATCCCTGGAGGTGTAAAACTGCACTTCCCCCTCGATGTCGTCCGTGTTGATGCCCGGTTCTTGCTCGTAGAACACCCTCCAGTCACGCCCTTCTGCCTGGGCAAGCCTGGAGGCGTCGAGACGGTACACCTTGAGCGGCGCTGTAAACGTGCCCAGCCCGATGAAGAGCGTGTTGGACTCGCGGTGGTAGTTGACGTACTGGGCGCTTCCCACTTCGGGTAGGGGCAGTTCGCGCTGAAACTGCCCGTCGAGGCTGTACACGCGCAGGCGGCTGACGAGGTCTTTTCGGTCGAGCGTGACGATGGCGTCCTGGGTGACGGCGTAGTCGTCGAGCACGGTTTCGGCTTCGGGAATCAGGTCGCGCCAGCGCTCGAACGCCGGAGCATCCAGACGGGCCACCATCAGCTTGAAGTTGGGCGCCTCGTGATTGGTGTAGAGGTAGAGCCGGTCCCCGAGCGCATAGGGGGAAGCGGTATACTGGCGGCTCGCGTAGATCTCCTGCGGCGCCCCGCTTGCCCCTTCCATCACCAGGCTGTGCGTGGCGTAGAAATCGCCCTTGGTGGTAAACGTCACCTCGGCATCGCGGGCGTCGAAAACGGAGGCAAAGTTGCCCGCGTCGTCGGGCTGGACGAGAAACACGTCCGCACTCCGGTCCGACCCGAAGCGGTGGCGGTAGGTGCGCAGGGGCTGCTGGTTTTTGATCATCTCCGCCGTCCCGACGGTCACGTACGCGCCCTCGCCGTCGCGGGTAAAGGAGAAGCCGCGCAGCCCCTCGATGGGGCCGGCCACGAGTTCCCCCGTGCGGGTGTCGTAAATGCGGTACGTGCTGATTTCGGCTCCCGACTTCTGAACGCCCACGCCCACGCGGCTGCCATCGTTGGTGTAGGCGATGCCCGAGAGGGCCGTCAGGCCGCTGGGGTCGAGCGCCTCGGGGTCGAACAGGAGCACGTCTTTCCCGTCTATGCGGGTGAAAAGTTTGGCCTGCTTGTCGCCCTTCTTTTTGACGGTAAAGAACTGCCGGTCGCCCACGAGTGTGAGCGGGCCCACCACGTCGCGGTCGAGGTAGGCGGCGATCTCGTCGCGCAGGCCAGGCACGGGCGGGTACGCCTGCTCGACGTAAGCCAGCGTGGCCTCGTGCTGCTGGCGCGACCATGCCTTCACCTCGGCGTCTTCCTTGTTTTCCAGCCAGCGGTACGGATCGGTCAGGCGGACGCCGAACAGGGTGTCCACAACCGGGCGGGCGGGCGTTTCGGGTGGGTAAAACGTTTGCGCCTGAAGCGCGGGAGCACTGACGAAAAGCACGAGAACGGGTAGCAGGCGCTTCATGGGAATAACGAGGAAAAGGCTGCCTCAAGGTCGGCTTTGTGGGTGCGCATGTCAACGAACGCAAACCCCTCCGAGGGCACAGGGGCCTCGGAGGGGTTTGTGTGGCCACGCAATACACAATCAGTTGGCCGGATACGGCTCGCCGTTGATCCAAACCCCGCCGCCGAGTTCGTCTATCGCGTAATTGCGCCAACCGGCAGCGGTCAAACGCCACGTTTCGCGGTGCCGCTGCGT
>CBDUBO010000634.1:0-1762 GCA_965365405.1 uncultured Rhodothermales bacterium
ACGGTTTCGCAGCACCTCAAGGTGCTCCGCGAGGCCGGCCTGATCACGGGCGAGACGGACGGTCCCCGCTCGTGCTACTGCCTTGCGGCGGACACCCTCCGGCGTGTGCGCGCCGGGCTCGACGGGTTGCTGGGCAGTCTGGACGGTACCACCGGCTGCTGCACCTGACGATTTCTTCTAACCACTCAAACCCTACATCGCCATGTTCGACACCGATGGCGGCTGCTGCGGAGGCGGCGGCTGCGGCTGCTGAATCCCGGCAGCTACGCTAATAAAGCCTCCGGGGGCGCTAAACCCCCGGGGGCTTTCTCGTTAGGAGCCGAAGGTTCGCTTGGAAGCTCCGGGCCCGAACAGGCGCGCCTGAAGGGCGGCAGCAGTGCGGCGCCGGGCGGGGTCGTACTTTCCAGGCCCATCCTCCCGTACCCCTATGTACCGCCTGCTCTGCCTCATCGCGCTGGGGCTGCTTGTGGCCGCGCCGCTGCGGGCGCAAAACGGTGACCGGCCCATCACCGCCACCGACCTTTTCAACATCCGGCAACTGGGCGACGTGCTGCGCTCGCCCGACGGGCGCTGGGTGCTCTACACCGTGCGGCAGGCCTACGGCGAGGGGGAGGGCAAGGACGCTCGCTACGGCTACCGAACGCACCTGTGGATGGTGGACGCGGGGGGACGCGAAGCGCCCCGGCCCCTCACGCGCGGCGACCGGAGCGCCTCGCAGCCCGCGTGGCACCCCGACGGCGACCGCATCGCGTTCGTGCGGGCCGTGGACGGCGTGCCGCAGGTGTTCATCCTGCCCCTCGACGGCGGTGAGGCGTGGCAGCTTACGCGCGAAAAGCGCGGGGCAGGGCAGCCGCAGTGGTCGCCCGATGGCAAGACGATCCTGTTCGCCTCTACCCTTCCCGAAGCGGACGTGCGCGAACTCGAAGGCGGCGAACCCCGCTGGCCCAACGAGCGCCCCGGACGTCGGGCCGGCGACACAGGTGATGCGGCGCCCGACCCTGACGGTTCGCTGGCCGAGGTACGGGCCTGGCTCGACGCTAACGCCGTCGACGCCAGCCCGCGCGTGCTCAGCCGCCTCGACTTCCAGGGCGAGAATGACCTGGAGCCGGGCCTCACCTACCGGCACTATTACGCTATCGCCGCCACAGACAGCGCCCGCGCGCGCCGCATCACGCGCGGCTGGGTGCAGTTCGGAGACGGCCAGTGGCTGGGCGACGGACGGCAGATCGTAGTGTCGGGTAACGTTCAAACGCGCCAGCATCCCGACCGCGAGCCGCAGTCCAACCTTTACGTCGTGGACGTGGCGACGGGGCGCACCGACCTGCTCTTGCAGCGCGCGGGCTACAGCGTCTTCGCCCCTGCGCCCTCGCCCGACGGTGGCCACGTCGCCTTTTTGCAGAGTCCGCTCGACGATCAGGGCTTCGGGCAGTCGGACGTAGGCGTGTATGCGGTGGGCGGCAGGGCGGAGCCCATCCTGCTCACCGCCCATTTCGACCGGTCCGTGGGGCGGCCCCGCTGGTCGCCAGAGGGGCGTTTTCTCTACTTCACGGCGGCTTCGGAAGGCGGTGTGCCCCTTTTCCGCGTCGCCCCGTTCGGAGCCGACCTGGATGCGCCGGGCGGGGGGGAGGCTGCCGACTCGTCGGCGGCGGATTCGCTCGGCGTGCCTGCCGAGATTCTTTCGCCTGAAGAGGTTGCCGCCGATTCGAGCGGGGCCGGCGAAGACGCGGGGCCGCGCATCGAACGGCTGACGCCGCTGACGCAA
>CBDUBO010000635.1:0-1753 GCA_965365405.1 uncultured Rhodothermales bacterium
GTCCGTCCCACGTGAGCGAAGCCAGCGACTTGAGGCCCGTCAGGTCGGAGATGCCGATGCTGGCCACGGCCCGGCTCCAGTCGAGCGCCTGCCCTGGGATGCCCGTCGTCCTGGCGTCGAGCGCGCCGAAGCGCCCGGTCAGCACAACCCCTGTGCTGTAGAGGACAACTTCGTAGATGTCGCGCCGCCGCACCTGCGCGTCCAGCGTCGCCTCGGCGTCCACGCGGTCGGGCAGAAAGTGGACGTAGCCGCGCTGAAGCGCCTCCCGGCCATCCTCCAGCCGCTGCGTGGTGGCATAGGGTACGGACAACACCACGCCGCTGACCGTCTGGCTCTGCCCCCATTTGCTGCTCACCTCCTGCTGTGCCGCCTCGCGCAGGCGCTGCCGCTCCGAGATCAGGCTCTGCAACATGAGCATCGGCACGAGCAGCAATACCACGAGGGCCGCGATGACGAACACCTTGAAGCCGATCGAGTCGCGGATAAATGACGGGCGTTCGGCAGGGCGGGGCGCGGAGGAAGGGGGTGTTTCCATCAGGTAGAGGGGCGTCTTGTAGAAAGCGTTTCGGCGCAAAGTGAAGTGCAGATGGCACGCTGCGCAATCCTGCAACGAAAAAGCCCGGCTGCTCGTGTGAGCAGCCGGGCCTTCTGTGGTTGGACGCGGGGTGCGTAGTAGAGGCGCAGTTGATTGCGCCCCTACGCGTCACTTGGCGTCGCCTTCGTCCACGACCTCGAAGTCGGCGTCGGTTACGCCCGGCTCGGCGGCCTGGCCGTTGCCCGCCGGAGTATCGGCACCAGCGGCCTGTTCCTGCTGCGCCTTGTAGAGGTCTTCGCTGGCCTCGGCCCACGCGGCGTTGAGCTGTTCCGTGGCCGACTCCACGTCCGCCACGCTGCCCGTCTTGTAGGTTTCCTTGAGGCGTCCCAGCGCGGCTTCGATCTTGGCGCGCTTCTCGGCCGGGATCTTGTCGCCGTATTCGCTGAGGTTCTTCTCGGTCGAGAAGATGAGCGTGTCCGCCATGTTGCGCTTGTCGGCTTCTTCGCGGCGGCGCTTGTCCTCGCCGGCGTGCTCGCGGGCGGACTGGCGCATCTTCTCGATCTCCTGCTCGCTCAGGCCGCTCGATGCCTCGATGCGCACCGACTGCTCCTTCCCGGTCGCCTTATCCTTGGCCGACACGTTGAGGATGCCGTTGGCGTCGATGTCGAACGTGACTTCGACCTGCGGCATACCGCGCGGCGCGGGGGGGATGCCGTCGAGGTGGAATTTACCGATGGTGCGGTTGTCCGTCGCCATCGTGCGCTCGCCCTGAAGCACGTGGATTTCGACCGAGGGCTGGTTGTCCGTGGCCGTCGAGAACACCTCGCTCTTGCGCGTCGGGATCGTCGTGTTGGACGCGATGAGCGTCGTCATCACGCCGCCCAGCGTTTCGATGCCGAGCGAGAGCGGCGTCACGTCGAGCAGCAGCACGTCCGTCACGTCGCCCGCGAGCACGCCGCCCTGGATGGCCGCGCCGATGGCGACGACCTCGTCGGGGTTGACGCTCTTGTTGGGCTTTTTGCCGAAAAACTGCTCGACCGTGCGCTGCACCAGCGGCACGCGCGTCGAGCCGCCGACGAGGATGACCTCGTTGATGTCGTTTTTCGACAGCCCGGCGTCCTTGAGCGCCTTTTCCATCGGCGGGATGGTGCGGGCGACGAGGTCGTCCACGAGCTGCTCGAACTTGGCGCGCGTGAGGTCGAGCGTGAGGTGCTTCGG
>CBDUBO010000636.1:0-1747 GCA_965365405.1 uncultured Rhodothermales bacterium
TGCACGGCGATGGTGTTCGTGTGGAGCTACCTCACGAAGGGCGACCCCGCGTACACGCTCGTCCAAGTCGCCATCAACGACCTCATCATGCTCGTCGCGTTTGCCCCGATCGTGGCACTGCTGCTCGGCGTGGCCGACGTGGTGGTGCCGTGGGAGACGCTGCTCTACTCGGTGCTGATCTACATCGTCGTGCCCCTCGTGGCGGGCGCTGCCGTGCGCCGGGTGCTCATCCGCGCAAAGGGCGCCGTGTGGTTCGACAACGTGTTCCTCGCCCGGTTCGGGTCGGTGACGATCGTGGCACTCCTTCTCACGCTCGTCCTCCTGTTCTCCTTCCAGGCCGATCAGATCCTCGCGCGCCCGTTCGACATCGCGCTCATCGCCGTCCCGCTCACGATCCAGACCGTGTTCATCTTCGCCCTCGCCTACGGGTGGGCATACCTCTGGCGCGTGCCGCACCGCGTGGCCGCCCCTGCGGGGCTCATCGGGGCGAGCAACTTCTTCGAGATGGCCGTCGCCGTGGCGATCGTGCTTTTCGGAGTGACGAGCGGGGCGGTGCTGGCGACCGTTGTGGGCGTGCTCATCGAGGTGCCGCTGATGCTGGCGCTCGTGCGCTTTGCCAACCGGACGCGCCCGGCCTTCGCGGCGCGCGCGGCGGCCGTGGCCGAGGGCGCCTGATGGACGCGCCCCATGCGCCAGCGCGTCCACCTCCGCCGCCGCCAGACCCAGCGCGTAGCGTGGCACGCGTGCCAGACGGTGCGGCCCCAGGCCCCGCTAGCCAGACGCGATGCCGTCAGCCGTGAGAAGGCAGTCCGCCACAGACGCCTATGCCTTTCCCTGCCTGTGGGGCTCAGAAGCCATGAAGGCGTGGGTGGCGGGGTGGAGCAGGATGGTAGGCCGTCGCCCCCCGCCGTCGCCCCCCGCCTGCCCGTAGCGCGCCAGCGCCGCCTCCACCTGCCCGATGGCCACGTTGAGCCCCAGCGTGACGTGCTCGCGCCCCAGCCCCGTCACGCCGAGCGCGTAGAGCCGCGCCCCGCACGCCAGCAGCGGCACCAGCCACGGCGCGTGGAGGGCCTTGCGGTAGTAATAGTCCATGTGGCAGGGCGCCCGCTCGGAGGCGAGCAGCGCCCACGAGAGGGCGGCGTCGAACAGCGCCACGGCGTAGGGGTGGCAGGGCCGAAGCGCGGCGGGGGTGAGCTTGGTCGCGTAGAAAACCCGGGGCCAGCGGCGACCACGGCCCCCTGCTTCGGGTCGCAGCGCTAACCTTTCTGCCGTTCTAGCGGCCCAGATCCCCCTGGCAGCGTTCAAGATTTGACACGGATTGGGGGGGCTCGAAATGCAAAAAGGCCCTCTGCGCGCTGCATTGAGGCCATTCACGCGTTCTCAAAAAAGCACGGAAGCAGAGTTTTGTGGCTATCTGGCCCATGCACGCAGCTCCTGCAATGGGCGCCTCATTACCCCCACGGTAGAGGTGAAGCGACAGTGGGTACTTCCGCCCCCTGCCGCTTCTCACTCAAAACCCCTCTACCGTTATGCAACTCGTATCCACCAACGGGCACCCTGCCGCAGTTGTGCAGCGACCCGCTGAGGCCGCCCAGCAGTCCAGCGCGGCCCAGCACCTCGGCGCGCTTGCACACCGCTCGCCGCGCCGCTCGCTCGTGATGCCCGCGCCCTCAGGCCCCATGCCCTCAGGGCTCATGCCCACGCGCTCGGGTAGCGCCGCGCTCGACCCCACACGGTCGCCCCTCGA
>CBDUBO010000637.1:0-1745 GCA_965365405.1 uncultured Rhodothermales bacterium
CGCGCTCGACGTGTTCAGCGGCGAGCCGAGTGGGGCCGAGGCCGACTTCGACAACGCCCTTGCCCGGCACCCGCTGGTGTACGTCACGCACCACATCGGCGCCTCGACCGAACAGGCGCAGGAAGCCATCGCCGACGAGGCCGCGCGCATCGTCAACACCTACGCCGCCACGGGACGCGTGCCCAACTGCGTCAACATCGCCCAGCGTTCGCCCGCCACGCACCTGCTCACCGTGCGCCACCTCGACCGCGTGGGCGTGCTGGCCTCTGTGCTCAGCGAGGCCCGTGCCGCCGGCTGGAACGTGCAGGAGATGGAAAACCTCATCTTCGAGGGTGCGCAGGCCGCCTGCGCCCGCATCCGATTCACCGGAGACGCCAACGCCGACACGCTGTCCCGCATCCGTGAAAAGGAGCACGTGCTGGACGCGAGCATCCTGGAACTCTGAAGCGCGTTAGTCGGATGGTTCGCTCGCGCTGCCTACTGATGGTTGGATGGTTGGGCTGGTCAACAGCCTGATGACCCAACCCTCTATCCATCTAACCAACTAACCCTCGCCTACTATGCAACCCGCCGCCAGCCAGACGCTCAACCCCGCCGACTACGGACGCCAGCACAACTTTTCCGCCGGCCCGGCCGCGCTGCCGCTCGAAGTGATGCTCGAAGTGCGCGACGAGTTGCCCGTGTACCCCGGCGTGGGCGCGTCGATTATGGAGATCAGCCACCGCTCGTCCGCCTACGACGCCATCCACGAGCGGACAATGGCGCGCCTGAAATCGCTGCTGGGCGTGGGGGACGAATGGCAGGTGCTGTTTTTGCAGGGCGGCGCATCGATGCAGTTCTACCAGACGGCCCTCAACTTCCTGCCCGAAGGCGGCTCGGCGGACTACCTCAACACGGGCACGTGGTCGAAAAAAGCCATCAAAGAGGCCAAACGCATCGGTAAGGTGAACGTGGCGGCGTCGAGCGAAGACAAGAACTTCTCCTACATTCCCGACCCCGGCACGTGGCGGCTCGACCCGCAGGCGGCGTACCTGCACTACACGAGCAACAACACCATTTTCGGGACGGAATTCCATGCCACGCCGCAGGCCGGGGTGCCGCTCATCTGCGACGCGTCGAGCGACTTTCTGAGCCGCCCCATCGAGATGGGCGCGCACGGACTTCTGTACGCGGGCGCGCAGAAAAACATCGGCCCGGCCGGCGTGACCGTCGTGATGATCCACGACGATTTCCTCAAGCGCAAAAACAGCGACCTGCCGACGATGCTCGACTACGGCACGCACATCGGCGAGATGTTCAACACGCCGCCCGTTTTCGCCGTGTACATCGTGGACAAGGTGCTGGGCTGGCTCGAAAATCTGGGCGGCCTGGAGGCGATGGACAAGATCAACGACGAGAAGGCACAGGCGCTCTACGGCCGGATCGACAAAACCGACTTCTACCGCGGCACCGCCGAGAAGGCGTCGCGCTCGCGCATGAACGTGTGCTTCCGCCTGCCCAGCGAAGAGTTGGAAGCCAGGTTCATCAGCGAGGCCAAGGCACAGGGCATGTCGGGCCTGAAAGGGCACCGCAGCGTGGGCGGCATCCGGGCGTCCATCTACAACGCCTGCCCCCAGGCCTCTGTGGAAGCGCTCGTCGCGTTCATGGACGATTTCGAAGGGCGCAACGGGTAGGGACAGTTCTGCATAGGGGTGAACCAGCTTAGGCGCGGGGGCGTAGCGGACAAAAGATCAGTCGTAAACCCG
>CBDUBO010000638.1:0-1745 GCA_965365405.1 uncultured Rhodothermales bacterium
CCAATCCCATCGAGCGCGCGTGGGAGCAGTCGAAAGGCTACGAGTGGCTGATGCGCTGCCCGCACTGCCAGAAGTGGCAGGAGCCGCTGGGCCTGCAGCACCTCGACGCGCAGAAGCCCTTTCTCTTCTGCCAGTGGTGCGGGCGGGGCATGCAGCAGGTGGCGTGGTCGGCAGATCCCGTCGTGCCCGAAGGGCTCTGGGTGCCCACGCGGGCGGACGGGCGCTTCGACGGCTTTCGCCTCGTGCGCCTCATGATGCCATGGGCGCGCTGGCGCACGGCGCAGCACGACGGCATCCTCGACCAGATGGAGGCCTGGCCCGAGCGGCGCTTTCTCAACGAGACGATGGCCCTCGCCTATGACGGCGCGCAGCAGCCCGTCACGATGCAAGACGTTGTAGGATGCTGCGCTGCCGGTGATAGCGCCTACCGGCTTCCATCGACAGAATGGGACATCCAGGTAGCCGCCGAGGCTTTCCGGAATTACCCGGTCTATGCCGGGCTCGACTGGGCCATGGGAAGTGGGGTGACGCTCTCGTTCACCATTTTCGCCGTCTTCGCCTGGACGGGCGAGCGGCTGCGGCTCGTCTTCGCCCACCGCTTCGCCGGCGGCTCGTCGAGCGACCCCGAGCACATCCTCGGGCGCATCGGCTACTGGATGGAGACTTTCGGCGTCGATCTCTTGGGTGCGGATGCGGGCGTGGGCTACATGGAAAACCAGCGCCTCAGGGCGCGCTTGCCCGGCCGCGTCGTCACGTTCCAGTACCAGGGCGGCGCGGCAGGTCTGACGAAGACGCGCTACGACCCGGCGCTCATGAAGCACCTGCTGCCCCGTACGGCGTCGCTGGAAGAGACCTTCAAGGCCGTCAAGGCGCGCCGCTTCCAGTTTCCCGTGTGGGAAGACGCCGAGGCCTTCGCGGGCGAGCTCCTGAACGTGCGCGCGGAGCAGAGCGAGGCGACGCGGGCGACGCTCTACCGGCGCAGCGGCCCCGACGACTTCGTGCACGTGATGAACTACGCGCACATGGCCTGCCGGATGCGGCAGGGCCTCGGAGGCCATGAGACTCCCGAGCACCTCGATGAGCCGGGCGCGGACTACGCCTACCCGGACGATTACTCCTTCGACGCAGGCGGCTTACTGGATCGCATGCGGGGGTACTAACCGAGGGCGGCGAGCATTGCCCCGGGGCAAATCAGGCGCGAAGCCCAACACCATAGGGATGACAGCGCGCGGAGCTCTGGGGCTCCGCGCGCACCTCATCAACCAAACCCTATGGTTCCATGCAACTCATTCAATCCCTGAACGGCCTTGCTGCCGGCCTCCGAGGTCAGAGCGCTCCTCGCCCTGCAGCAAGTGGCGGCATCTTGCCTGCCTTTTCTGGTACGAGCACGCTTGACCCCTACGCCGACATCGAAAAGGTGCCCCTTCAGACGAAAGACGGCATGAAGAGCCGCGGCTTCACCGTGCGGCTCGAAGACCACCACAGCGACTCCGGATGGCGCGAGGTCGGTGTCGTAAGCGAGGACTACCTGCTCATTCCCAACCGCGACGTGCGCGACCTGGCCTCAGAGATCACCACGAAGGCGGGCGGCGTCTGGTCGCTCTCGAAGGAGTTCTTCGACGGGCGCCGCTACGTGTATGCCCTCGCTCTGCGCGACCGCTGCCTCGAAGACGTTGCGGTCGGCGACCCGGTCGGGCTCGGCCTCATGTTCGAGAACAGCTACGACGGCAGCCGCAGGCTTTCGG
>CBDUBO010000639.1:0-1742 GCA_965365405.1 uncultured Rhodothermales bacterium
AGGCAGCGTCAGGCGCGGCCGGCGTCGGAACGACGACGATGACGGGCTGGACGACGCGCTGCGGCTGCCCGCGCAACGCCCGGATGCGCTGCCGCACCCCCGCCACGCCCGAACCACTGCTCTGCCGGACGACGACGTTTTCCGAGCGCTCCACTTCCATCACCCGCACAGTGTCCGGCGCGGCGGCGCGCAGCGTGTCCTGCTGCGCCCACAGCGGCTGCGCGGACGCGAGCAGCACCAGGAGCACAACCAAGCCGCCAATCCGGTAGCCCATCGTTCTATTGGTCATTCGACACTCACCGCTCGGCATTCGGCATTCGTCACGGCTCACCACTTGAAACGGTAGCCCACCAGGAACCGGTGGTAATCGAACAGGCCCGGTGCCGAGTATTCAAACACCATGGCTCCCGGCCCGAACTGGTAGTTGGCCCCGACGAGCAGGTTCAGACCGAGGTCGAGCCCCTTGAGGCCCTTCCGCGAAAACAGCCCCAGCCCGGCCCCCGCGTACGGGTAGAGTCCCTCGACGTAACGATTGCCCGCGAACGGAAAGAGGATGTTGCCGAAGAACTGGAACGACGTACCGTCGCCGAAGCCGAAGGCGGCTTCGGGCGCAAAGCGATAGCCGTTGCCCGTGGCCGGTGCGTATTCGGCTCGCCCACCGATGAGGAACTGATTGTCGCCCTCGCCGGCGCGGAAGCCGATGTAGGGAAAGGCCGTGTAGAACTGCCGTCCCATCATGCCTGGACGGCTGGAGACGACGCGCGTCGTGCCGCCGTCCACGACGGTTACCTGCGGCTGCGTTTCAGGCTGGCGTTCGAGGGCCAGCATCCGGCGTTCGAGGCGGGCTTCCATCTCGGCCAGGCGCACTTCGAGGCGCTGCATCGCGGCCAGGTCGGCGGCGGCGGCGTTGGTCTCGGCGAGCGTGTTGAGTTGCTGCGTAACGGCGTCGCGCACGGCCTGCTGGATCTGCTCCTGCGTGAGCATCTGCCCGTTCGCGCCCTGCAGTTCGGCCTGGAGCGTCTGCCGCACGAGTTGCTGCACCTGCTCGGGCGTCATTGCACCGCCCGTGCGCACGGTGGCCTGACCCTGCTGCGGCGTCATGTTGCCGCCTTCCGTCACCACGATGGGCGCGGCGTAGGTCTCGACGGCCGTCTGCCCAACGGTGTCGCCGAAGCGGACGTAAATCTCGCCCACGTTAGGCACGGGCACGGCAAGCGTCTGGCCCGACAGGTTGTTGGTGGGCGTCTGCGCCATGCGGCGCTGCGTCTGCGCATCCGGCTGCGCGGGCATCGCGCGGACGGTGCCGTCGTTCTGGCGCACGTATACCGTGTCCACGCGGCCCGTCTGCGTGCGGAGCATGTCAATTTCTTCGCGCAGCCTTTCGATCTCGGCCTGCTCCTCGGCGGACGCGCCCCGGTAGGCCGTCGCCGTCGAGTCGAGTTCGGAGCGCAGGGAGGCGCGCTGCCTGCGCAGGCGCTCGATTTCCATTTCAGCCTCGCTCATCTGCCGCTGCCGGCGCTCGCGCTCCTGCGCGGCCACGTCGCGCGCCGACCCGCCGCCGCCCAGGCTAAACTCGATGCCCGCGCCGTACATCCACGAACTGTAAATGCTGCTCGGCGAGGCCACGTCGTCCAGGTCCTGATCGCTCATGAGCAGGCTGCGCGCGTTCAGGTTGAGGCGGAAGTTGCTCGTCAGTGGCAGGTCCACGCCCACACCGCCGCCGGCGAAAAAGCGGCTGTCGG
>CBDUBO010000640.1:0-1741 GCA_965365405.1 uncultured Rhodothermales bacterium
TCGACGCCCTTCATCTTCAACCAGATCGCCGGGCTCATAGACCGGGGGCACACGGTGGACGTGTACGCACTCGAAGCGGGCGACTTCGAGCACGTCCACGCCTGCGTCCGCGACTACCGGATGCTTGAAAGGCTCTTTCTGCCGCCGCCGGCCCCCGTCGCGCTGCCCGCGCGGTGGCGCGACGCTTGGATCCGCCTGCGCGCGCTTCCTCCAGCGGCGCAGCAGCGCGCCCGCGCCACGCTCGATCCGCGCCGCTTCGGCAAAGAGGCGCTCCGGCTCAAGGTGTTCTACCACGCCCTGCCCTGGCTCGAAAAGGGGAGCGGCTACGATGTCGTACACGCGCAGTTCGGCACCATCGGCCTCATCGCGGCGCAACTCAAGCGGGCCGGTGTACTCGGGGATGCCCGGCTCATTTCCCACTTTCGCGGTTGGGACGTAAGTGCCTTCGTGCGCGAGCACGGCGAAGCGGTTTACGCGCCCCTCTGGGCACACGGCGACCTCTTTCTTGCCAACTGCGACTTCTTCCGCAAGCGCGTTCTCGACCTGGGGGCGCCGGCTGAGCGGACGGACGTGCTGCGCTCGGGTATCGAGCTTGCCGACTTCCCATTCCGGGAGCGGACGTTCCCCGAAACAGGCGCGGTGCGCCTGCTCACTGTTGGGCGGTTGTCGGGCAAGAAAGGACTCGAATACGCAATCGAGGCCGTAGCCGCGCTGCGCCGCCGTGGCGTGCCCATCGAGTACCGGATCGTCGGAGACGGGCCGCTACGCGCCGACCTGGAAGCACTCGCCGAAAAGCAGGGTGTCCGCGCGCACGTTCACCTGCTTGGCAGCATGAACCACGGCGAAGTGCGTGCCGAGATGGAATCGGCCCACCTCTTCACCGCCCCCAGCGTCACGAGCGATGCGGGCGACCAAGACGCACCGGTCAATGTGCTCAAAGAGGCGATGGCAAGCGGACTGCCTGTCGTCTCGACGTGGCACGGCGGCATTCCCGAACTCGTCGAAGATGGTATTACCGGCTTCCTCGTCCCCGAACGGGACGCCGAGGCTCTGGCGGAGAAACTGGCCTGGCTCGTCGCGCATCCCGATCACTGGGGAGAGATGGGGCGTGCCGGGCGTGCCAGGGTCGAGGCGGAGTATGATAAGGAGCGTCTCAACGACCGGCTGGTGGCGTTGTATGCGCAGGTGTTGCACCAGCCTGCGCGTCCATGAATGCGCCGCTCGTCAGCATCATCATTCCGTGTTACAACGCAGCAGACGTGGTCGAGCGGGCCGTGGCGGCTGCGTTTGCGCAGTCCTACCCGGCGCTCGAAGTCATCTGTATCGACGACGGCTCCTCCGATGCGACGCCCCGAATGCTGGCCGGCCTCCAGCAGCGTCACGAGGGCCTGGTGGTGCTGTCGCAGCCTAATGGGGGCGCGCCGGTAGCGCGCAACGCTGGCTTGGTACGCGCAACCGGCGTGTACGTCCAGTTCCTCGACGCCGACGACGAGATTGCGCCAAGCAAAGTGGCGCGGCAGGTGGCGCTAGCCGAGCAGGAGGGGGCCGATCTCGTGGTGGGCACGTACACGCGGCACTTCGTGGACGGCCGCACGGTGGTGCGCTCCGCGCAGCCTGAAAACGTGTGGGAGGCCCTCGTGTGGACGCGGCTCGGCATCACCTCGGCCAACCTGTTTCGAACGCACGCCGTGCGCGCGGTGGGCGGCTGGACGGTCGGGCTCAAGAGTCACCAGGAGTACGA
>CBDUBO010000641.1:0-1740 GCA_965365405.1 uncultured Rhodothermales bacterium
GCAGGAGAACCAACCGCGCGAAAAGCGCGCAGGCCGGAGGGCCTTCGACATGACAGGCGCACATCTTCACCTGCTGCTAACGCACATCCCGGTGGTGGGCCTCGTGTTTGGTGTGCTGGTGCTGGGCTATGCCTGGTTCCGCAAAAGCGACGAGGCCACGCGCATCGGAATGGGAATCTTCGTGCTGAGCGGGCTCGCCGCGGTGGCCGTTTACCTGACCGGGGAGGCCGCCGAAGAAGCCGTCGAGGGGCTGGCGGACGTGTCGCACGCCCTCGTGGAGCAGCACGAGGAGGCCGCGCTGGCGGCACTCATCGCAACGGTCGCGCTCGGGGCCGTGTCTCTGTTGGGGCTCTGGCTGTCCCGAAAAGGCGTTCCCCGATGGTTCAGCAGTGCCACGCTCGTGCTCGCGCTCGTGGTGAGCGGCATCGTCGGCTGGACGGCCAACCTGGGCGGCCAGATCAATCACCCGGAAATCCGATCCACTACGATGGCCGCGGCACCGGACACGGGCGACGATGCCGCAAACCTCGAACTCCACGAGTACGACGACTGAGGCGTCTCTCTACCGCTTCCGACACCGGCAGAAACCAGTAGGGACGTGCAGCGGCACGTCCCTACTGGGTTGCGGCAAATGCCTTTGCAGAAGGCTCAGTGCAGAATCGCCAGCGCGAGCGCGTAGAGGACGACGTTCGCCAGCGCGATGGGCAGCAGCATCTTCCACCCCAGCGTCATGAGCTGCTGGTATTTGAAGCGCGGCAGCGTCCACCGCACCCAGATGAACAGGAAGGCGAAAAAGCCCGCTTTGAGGAAAAGCGTCAGGATCTGGAGCGCGCCCAGGAGAATGCTGCCTTCGAGGGCGGGGAACGTGGCCAGCAGCCACGGCTCGAACGGAATCAGGTAGCCGCCGAAAAAGAGCGTCGAGATGATGAACGACGCAATGAAAAAGTTGACGTACTCGGCCAGGAAGAACATTCCGAACTTCATGCCGCTGTACTCGGTGTGGTAGCCGCCTACGAGTTCCTGTTCGGCTTCGGGCAGGTCGAAGGGCGCGCGGTTCGTCTCGGCAAAGGCCGTCACGATGAAGATGATGGCCCCGACGGGGTTGCGGAACACGTTCCAGCCCAGCAGCGCCTGCCCGCCCGCCTGCGCCTCGACGATGTCCACGAGCCGCATCGAGCCCGTGATGAGGACGACCGACACGACGGCCAGGCCCATCGCCAGTTCGTACGACACCATCTGCGCCGCCGACCGCAGCCCGCCCAGAAGCGAGAACTTGGAGTTTGAAGCCCAGCCGGCGAGCGTGACGCCATAAACGGCGACGGACGTGAGGGCCAGCACCAGCAGGGCCGACACGCCCACGTCCACGATCACCACGCCGCGCGCGAACGGAATCAGCGCCGCCGTCGTCATCGCGATCACCACCATGAGTAGGGGCGCGAGCGAGTGGACGAACGTGTTCGAGGCCGAAGGCTGGATGTCCTCCTTGAAGATCAGCTTCGCTACGTCGGCAAAGGGCTGCAAAAAGCCGAACGGCCCGACGCGGTTGGGGCCAGGGCGGTTCTGGATGTAGCCCGACACCTTGCGCTCGGCGTACACGAGTACGGAGGCAGACACCAGCATCACGTTGATGACGAGAAAGCCGATGAGGGCGACCCAGTAGAGGGGAATATCCATGCGGGCAGAGGCAAAAAGCGGCAGGCCGAAAAGGTAGCCGCGCGCCCTGCCTGTCTGCAACCGCTG
>CBDUBO010000642.1:0-1739 GCA_965365405.1 uncultured Rhodothermales bacterium
GTCTGGTAGGTGCCCTGCGTGTTGTTGTTGCTGATGTAGATCGTCTTGCCGTCGTGCGAGAACGCGGTGCCGTGCGGCTCGGACAGGCCCGCGCCCGTTACCCGCCCAATCTCGGCGTGGGTCTGCGCGTCTAGCACGAGCACGGCGTTTTCGCCCTTGAGCGGCACCACCACCTGCCGTCCGTCGGGCGTGTAGTGCGGGTGCCAGGGCTTCTGGCCTGCCTGCTTCTCGGCCAGGAACGTGAACGTGCCGTCGCTTTCCGGGCGCAGGAAATAGAGCTTTCCGCCCGGATCACCCGTCACGACGACCGTCTTGCCGTCCGGCGAGACGCCCATGTGGGCAAGCGACGACGTAGGGCTGCCACCCGTCGTCGAGAAGCGGGCAGCGCTGCCGTCCGCGGGGATGGCGGCCAGGCGGTTCTCGCTCAGGCTGGCCGTGAACACCCAGCCCGGCGCGAAGCCGAGCGCGTGCGGCCGCTGAAAGATGACCTGCTGCTCGCCCTCCAGCGTCATCGTCTTGCGGTTGATGAAGGCCACGGAGGCGGGCGGGTTCACCGCCGACATCGAGCGGCCCACGGCCAGCAGCGTGCCGTCGGGGTCGAGCGCCATCATGCCCGGCACCTCGGTCGTCACCTGCCCCAGCACCGTGTTGCCGCGCGAGAACTTGACCACCTTGTTGTCGCCGATGAGCGAGACGTACCACGCGCTGCCGTCTGGCTCGACGCTCACATGGTGCGGCTTCGACGTGGCCGAGAAGCCCAGCGCCGTCAGGTCCACCGTCGTCTCGACTTTCTCCTGCGTCATGTTGAAAACCGTGACCGAGGCGCTGTTCTGGTTGGCCACGTAGAGAAACTGGTCTTCCTCGTGCTCATGCGCCTCGTCGCAGCCGGTGAGCAAGGCGAGGGGCAGAAGCAGCAGCACTATCAGCGCCGGAATCCGAATAGATGGTCTGAACACGTCCATAACTGGTCTAATAATGAGAAACGAAACCTTGCAGCATCACGAAGCGAGCAATCAGCGCAGGTAAACGAAAGATTGCGTTGTGGCCGCGCCCGTTCCCACAGCGCGGACAAAGTACGTGCCGCTGGCCAGCGCGCCGGGCTGCAACGGCAACGGATGCGCGCCTGGCTCGAACAGCCTGTCGGCCAGGCGTGCCACTTCGCGCCCGGCCACGTCGTAGACGGCCACGCGCACGTGCTGCGGCGCATTCAGGCGCAACGTGATCGTCGTCTGCCCGCGCACGATGCCCGGCACGCTGAGGGCAAAGGCGTCGGGGAGCGCTTCAGGCGCGTTCGAGAGCGAGATGGCCGTCGGGCGCAGCACGAAAAGGCCGCCCGTGATGTCGCTCACGACGACGTTGCCGCTGGCGAAAAACGGGTACACGCTCCACAACCCCAGAAACTGCGTCGAGCTGTTGCCGGCAGGGTAGGTGTCGAAAAAGGCGACTTCTTTGAGGTTGATGGGGTCAGACACGTCGAGCACGCGCAGGCCGGAGGTGTAGTTGGCCTGAAAGCTGTAGCGGCCCACGACGTACTGGTTGTGGTCGATGGTGTTTTCCGTCCCGAAATGCTGATTGATCAGGCTGGGATTGTCGAGCTTGAGCAGGTCGAAAACGAGGGTGCGCGTTTTGGGTACCAGACCGTTGCTCTCGTCGAGTTCGTCGTCCACGAAAAAGTAGCGCTGGTCGGGCGAGAGCCAGCCCTGGTGCGTGTAGGCCACGCCGGGATAGGAGAGCGACGA
>CBDUBO010000643.1:0-1728 GCA_965365405.1 uncultured Rhodothermales bacterium
TGCGGCGGAAGTCGTCGATGACGGAGCGGTTGGTGAGCGCGATGCGCCCGTCGCCGTTGGCATCGGAGATGGTGTCGCCCGGTACCAGATCGGCGTCGGCGCGGAAGGCATTGACCTGGCGCGCGAAGAGGTCGCCATAGTCGGCTCCGAAGGCCCACACGAAGGCCTTGTTCTGGCCGCCGAAGGCGCTCTGGCGCTGCACCCCGCCGTTCTCGAAGCGGAGCGTCTGGTCTTCGGTGCTCTGCCACGACACGTCCCACGACAGGTTGACGGTGAGGTCGGGCGAGGGTTTGAGCGACGTGCTGGCCGTCAGTTTGTGGCTGTCGGTGAGGTTGTCGCGCACCTGCAGGTTCTCGACGAGCACGCGGTCTTCGTCGGGGAGGGTGCGCGTGAAGCCGAGTCGGTAGCCGAGCGTGGGGCCGCGCCCGCGCAGGGCGTCGTAGAGGCTGTAAGGCGTCCACGTGCCGTCCCCTTGCTCGGCCACGTTGGTGGCGCTGTTGGCGTAACCGCCGGTGTACTGCACGCGCATGTCCGTGATGCCGCCGAGGGTGAGCACGGTGCGGCGCAGAATCGAGCGCCCAGAAGGCAGCGGCAGCCGGAAGCGCGAGCGGGCACGGGTGGAATCCGCCGCAGGCGTGCCCGTCGTGTCGGCCAGGATGGAGCCGGGCGGCACTTCTTCCACCACGTCGGCCACGTCCTCGTCGCGCACGTCCTCATCCGCCACGTCCTCGTCGGCCAGGTCGCCGGGTTCGGGGATTTCGCCGCGCGCCTCGGCTTCTTTGCGGCGTGCCTCTTCCTCGCGCCGGCGGTCGCGCTCGGCGCGGCGGTCTTCGCGGCGCTGACGGGCCTCGGCCTCTTTGCGCTGCCGCTCGGCCTGGGCACGGGCCTCGGCCTCGCGCTGCTCGCGCTGGAGGGTTTTGTAAAAGTCGAACTGACTCCAGAACGTCTCGGGGCGCACCGTCAGGCCCGCGCCCACGGTAACCTGCGTGCGCACGCCCGCGCCGTAATCTTGCCCGATGGCGCCGTTCGACCAGTTGTAGCGGGCGTTGTAGGCCAGGTCCTGAAACACGAGCCACTGCAAGCGGCGGCTCAGGCGCGGCGAGAACGTGGCCGTGAAGTTCTGCGTGTAGCCCTCGGTGCGGAAGCGGTCGTCGCCCGAAAAGGCGCGGCTGACGACGCTGCCGAAGCCGGCGGGCCGCACCCGGCGTTCGACGAATTCGGCCGCGAAGGGGTCGTCCTCCAACTGGAGCGCTTCGAGCCGCGTGATGGGCCGCGCCTGCTCGACGCCATCCACCAGGCGGACGGCGTTGTACACGGTGTCGATGCCCAGCCGGCTCAGGCTCTGGTCCACGCCTGTGTCGAAGGACGTGCGCAGAAACACGAACGGGTTGTACTGGATGCCGAAGTCGCGGCCATGCGTGAAGGCGTGCTGCTCGCGGAACGGATAGCCGATGCGCGAGGGCAGCGTGTCGCGTGCCGAGGCGGTGACGAAGCTGCGCCGCTCGCGCAGCACGGCAAACGAACGCGACGCTGCCGCCGACATCTGGACGGTGGTGGGGATGTAGTTGTAGCGCAGGTCACCCAGCAGGCCCACCACAGGCACCTCGTCCAGAAACCAGAAGGGCCGCAGCGTTTTGGGCTGCTGGTTGGGCAGGCGGTACTGGAACGCCGTATTCCAGCGCCACTCGTCGTTGACGCGCTGCGCGGCGCTGCTCTGCTCGCGCTCGG
>CBDUBO010000644.1:0-1725 GCA_965365405.1 uncultured Rhodothermales bacterium
CTACCTGCACGGTGCCAAGCTGCCACTTGCGGTCGAGCGCGTCGCGCACGATGAAGTCGATTTTGGGCCCGTAAAAGGCGGCTTCACCCAGGCCGATGAAGTATTCCAACTCCATCTCGTCTGCCACCTCCTGGATTTCGCGCTGCGCCCGGTCCCAGTATTGCTGCTCGCCGCCGTACTTCTCCGCGTTCTCGTCGCGGAAGGACAGCCGGGTTGATACAGCCATGCCGAACGTGTTGAACACGTGCTGCGTGAGCGACACGACGTTTTTGATCTCGTCCTTGAGCTGCTCGTGGGTGCAGTAGATGTGGGCGTCGTCCTGGGTGAAGCCCCGCACGCGGGCCAGTCCGCCCAGTTCGCCGCTCTGCTCGTAGCGGTACACCGTCCCAAATTCGGCCAGGCGCACGGGCAGGTCGCGGTACGAACGCGGCTTCGAGGCGTAAATCTGGTGGTGGTGTGGGCAGTTCATCGGCTTGAGAAGGTAGGCGTCTCCTTCCTCCAGTTCGATAGGCGGGTACTGGCTGTCGGCGTAGTACGGGTAGTGGCCGGACGTTTTGTACAACTCCAGGTTGCCGATGTGCGGCGTGATGACTTCCTGATAGCCCCGTCGGCGCTGCTCGTCGCGCAGGAAGGCTTCGAGCGTGCGGCGCAGCACCGTGCCCTTGGGCAGCCAGACGGGCAGGCCGCTGCCGATGGTGGACGTGATCAGGAACAGCTCAAGCTCTTTGCCCAGCTTGCGGTGGTCGCGCTGGCGGGCCTGTTCGAGTTTTTCGAGGTACTCGTCAAGCTCTTTCTGCTTGGGGAAGGTGATGCCGTAGAGGCGCGTGAGCATCGGGCGCTTCTCGTCGCCGCGCCAGTATGCTCCGGCCACGTTGAGAATCTTGGCCGCCTTGATGGGCCCCGTCGAGGGCAGGTGCGGGCCACGGCACAGATCCACGAACTCGCCCTGCTGGTAAAAGGTGATGGTGCCGTCCTCCAAACCGTTGAGCAGTTCGAGCTTGTATTCGTCTTCTTTCTCGCGGAAATAGGCGATGGCTTCTTCCTTGGGCACCGCCCGGCGCCTGAAGGGCACATCGCGGCGGGCCAGTTCCTTCATCTTGGCCTCGATGGCTTCCAGGTCGTCGGGCGTCAGCTTGCGGTCGCCCAGATCCACGTCGTAGTAGAAACCGCTCTCGATGGCCGGGCCAATGCCGAACTTGACGCCGGGGTAGAGCACTTCAAGCGCTTCGGCCATGAGGTGAGCCGACGAGTGCCAGAAAGCAGCCTGCCCTTCAGGGTCGCTCCACGTAAGCACGCGGAAGCGGCCGTCGCTTTCGAGGGGCCGGTCGAGGTCACGCGTTTCGCCGTTGAACTGGACGGCGAGGGCGTTGCGGGCCAGGCCTTCGGAGATGCTGCGGGCTACGTCGCGGCCTGTGGTGCCTGCCGGGAACGGGCGAACCGAACCGTCGGGAAAGGTGAGGCGAAGGTCGCTCATGCAAAAGGGGCGTTTGCAGGTATGAAAAGGGCCACACCTCGAACGAAGCGTGGCCTGTGTGGCTCCTGGCAGACGCGACCGCTGGCGTTTCGGCTGGCGAGGCCCGCGCACCGCAAGTGGCTGCCGAGGTGGGTTCTGACGGATTCGAACCGCTGACCTTCCCGCTGTCGGCGGGACGATCTGACCGGATCGGGGAGTGGGTCCTAACGGATTCGAACCGCTGACCTCTTCGATGTCAACGAAGCGCTCTA
>CBDUBO010000645.1:0-1722 GCA_965365405.1 uncultured Rhodothermales bacterium
GTACGCGCCGAACACGCGCGCCAGTTGCCACGCCACGAACACGTGCCCCAGCTTGTCCTGCTGCACGTACGTGTGCCAGACGTCGAGCCAGCCGTCGTCGGGCTGGCCTTCGGCGTCGCTGTACCAGTGCCACGCCACACGCTCGCCGCTGTACCACAGGCTCGACAGCCCCGCCATCACCACGGCGTCGGCGGCGACGATGGCCCCGACGCCCCCGTAGTAGCGCGTGGCGTTGAAGGCACGCGCCGACGGGGCCTCTGCTGAGTCTGGCGCGGCCGCGAGGCGCGCAGAGGGCCAATCGGCTCTCAGCGGCGCGTGGAGGGATGGGGCAACCGCCGGGCGCAGCGCCGTCAGCCCGACGGCGGCGCGGGCGGGGATGCCCGGCACGGCGGCGGTTTCTTCGGCGTGCGCCGCAAACGGCGCGGCGGCCAGCCACACGGCCAGCAGCACGGCGCAGCACGCGCGCGCCCGCATCGCCCCTGGGCGAAAACGTGCAGCCATGCTCAGTGCGCTGCGTCTGCCACGCCCAACTGCGCCCGCGCGTCGCCGATCATCGCCTCGGCGTGCTCCATCGAATCCGCCTCGGCGTAGACGCGCAGCACGGGCTCGGTGCCGGAGGCCCGCACAAGCAGGCGGCCACCGTCGGTGAAGAGCTTGAAGCCGTCCATCGTTTCTACCCGCGTGACGGGCTGGCCGGCCACGGTGCGCAGCCCCTCGCCGCCCAGCGTTTTCAGCACGGCCTCCTTTTTCTCGTTCGTCGTGTGTACGTCCTGGCGCGCGTTGTAGTGCGGGCCGAACTCGGCGTAGAGTTCTTCGACCAGCTCGGACAGCTTCTTGCCGCGCTTCACCATCGCCTCCACCACGAGCAGGCCGATAAACGTGCCGTCGCGCTCGGGAATGTGACCCTTGACGGCCATGCCGCCCGACTCCTCGCCGCCCACGAGCACGTCGCCCTCGACGATCTTTTCGGCGATGTATTTGAAGCCGATCTTGGTCGTCTCCACGGGCAAGCCGTAGCGCTCGCCGATCACGTCGAGCATGTTGGTCGTCGAGAACGTCTTGACGATGCTGCCCGACAAACCGCGCTCCTGGTGGAGGTATTTGGCGAGGATGCAGAGCATCTGGTGCGAATCCACGAAGCGGCCCTTTTCGTCGTACATCCCGATGCGGTCGGCATCGCCGTCGTTGGCCAGCCCCACATCACAGCCTTCGGTCAGGATGGCGGCGGACAGCTGGCCCAGGTTTTTCTCGATGGGCTCGGGGGCCTGCCCGTGCATCCCCGGGTTCTGGTCGTGGTGGAGCGGCACGACGCGCTCGTTGCCGACGAGGCGGGAGACGAGGCCCTGCCCCGCGCCGAACATGGCGTCGTGGGCGATTTTGAGGCCGCTCTGCTGGATGGCTTCAATGTCGAGCCGCTGGCGCAGCACGTCGAGGTAATCCGCCACCACGTCGCGCACTTCGATGTGCCCTTCGTCCATGAGATCGGAGAGCGGGCGCAGCGGCGTGCCGTCCTGCGCGGCGGCGTCCAGGCGGCTTTCAACTTCGTCGATCATATCCGGCGAGGCGGGGCCGCCAAAGTGCGCCTTGATCTTGAAGCCGTTGTACTGCGGCGGGTTGTGGCTGGCCGTGATGACGATGCCTGCGGTGTGGCCGCCGTCCTGCGCCGCCCAACTGATGGCCGGCGTCGTCACCACGTCGTCGGCGAGGCGGACGCGGACGCCC
>CBDUBO010000646.1:0-1721 GCA_965365405.1 uncultured Rhodothermales bacterium
TCGCCAGGTAGGTGTATTTGCCTGTCTGGGCATTGTGCCACGATTCGAGCGCGGGTGTGGCCGAGCCGAGTACGCACACAGCCCCGTTGAGATGGGCGCGGTACACGGCCACGTCGCGCGCGTGGTAGCGCGGCGCGGGGTCGAACTGCTTGTAAGAGGGCTCGTGCTCCTCGTCCACCACCACCAAGCCCAAGTTTTCGAGCGGCGCGAAGATGGCTGAGCGCGGCCCGATGACGACGGGGAAGCGCCCTTCGCGCAGCGCCCGCCAGGCATCGTAGCGCTCGCCCAGGCTCATGCGCGAGTGCAGCACGGCAATGCGGTCGCCGAAGTGCGCCCGAAAGCGGCGCACCGTCTGCGGGGTGAGCGCGATTTCGGGGACGAGCACGATGGCCGTCCGGCCCTGGGCCAGCGTTTCTTTGAGCGCGGCGATGTACACCTCCGTTTTGCCGCTGCCCGTCACGCCGTGCAGCAGGAAAGTCTGGTACTGACGCGCATGAAGTGCCGCAGCCAGGGCTTCGTGGGCCGCCTCCTGCGCGGAATGAAGTGCAATGGGGGGAGCGGAAGCAGGCGCTTCATCCAGCCCATCTGTCCGCATCACCTCGCGCTTGAATATCTCGATGATGCCCTGATCAGCCAGCGTGCGCAGCGAAGCGGCCGTGGCACCAGCACGCGCCAGCAACGTCTTCTGCGATACAGCCGCCTGTCCCTCGTGCAGCACGTGCGCGAGGGTGTCCAGCAGGGCCTGCTGCTTCTGGCCGCGTACCTGCGCGCGGGCATCGCGCAGGGCAGCGGGGGAGCGGAAGGCGGGGGACGGGCGAACGGCGTTTTCGTGCCGGACGGACACGCGTGGGGCGCGCACGCCGGTTTCGAGATGCACGAGACCCGCCCGTTCCAATCGACGCACGAGGGCGAGCGTGGCGTGCGGGGCGTGCTGCCGCAGGCCAGCCATCGTGAGGTAGGGGTGTGCCAGAAGCGCTTCGAGCAGAGGGCCTGCCTGCGGCTGGAAAAGCCAGTCGCCCGGTGCCAGGCCCGTTCGGGAGATGCGGTGCTCCGTCGCCACGTCGAGGCCCGTGGGCAGGGCAGCGCGGAGCGCCTCGCCCCAGCCGCACACGTAGTAATCCGCCACCCAGCGCGTCAGTGCCAGTAGCTCGTCCGTTGCCGCCGCGCCGTCGTCGAGCACGTCCAGAATGTCGCGTGTCGCGTCGGTGTCGGGCTGATCCGCCAGTTCTACCACAACGCCCGTCTCGACGCGCCTGCCAAAAGGCACGACGACGCGGCTGCCCGCTACAAGGCCCTCTGCCAGCGCGGGTGGCACCGCGTAGGTGAACGTCTGGTCGAGGGGCAGGGGTAGGGCGACACGAACAAACAAGGCAGCGCGGGAAGCATCGGCAGCACCGGAGCAGGACGGGTGCGCGTGAATCGTCGGGGGAGAGCGTGGAGGGGCGAAACTACGGCTTCCGCCATCGTTGCAGGGCGGCATCGTTGCCGCCTGCCCCATGCCCGTTGCTGCGCCGTACCCGCTCGTCCGCCCCGACGTTTCGTCTGCCCGTACGCGCTTCCTGGGCGGCATGGCGATGGCCGCGCTGAGCGCCATCCTGTTTTCGGCGAAGGCCATCGTGGCCAAGCTGACGTATGGTTACGGCGTGGATGCTGTGACCGTGGTGGCCTTCCGGATGGCGCTTGCCCTGCCCGCGTTTCTGGCGGTTGCGCTCTGGTACCGC
>CBDUBO010000647.1:0-1718 GCA_965365405.1 uncultured Rhodothermales bacterium
GAGGCGTCCGGCAAAGACACCTCCCGCCTCAACGGATGGAAGGAAAAGTTGTTATGGGCTACTGGCGCGTGGCCGTAAAGGACTGCGCCCCGCTGGCCTCCAGTGCCGTCACGCGGCCCCCGGCGTCGCGCTTGAACTTGAAGGTCAGGCCCGCCTCATCGAGCGAGAACGTGTTCTCGTCCACCGTCGAGAGGGTGAACTGCCCCTGGCCGGGCACGGTGAAGACGAGCCTGCCGTTGGCGGCGCCTACTTCAATAGCGACGGGGGCGCCGCTGATCTGGTACATACCCTTGAGCGCAGCCAGCTGCGCCTCGGTAAGCGTCACCGGCACGTCGATGCCGAGTTGTCCAACCTCGTCGCTCGACAGTGAGGGCGAGATCCACGTGTTGTTGTCGCGGTTCACGTCGGCAAAGGCTTGGTCGGGATCGAGCACGACCGAGGCCACGGCCTTGTCGGCAAAGAAGCCCTTGGTAAACTCGATTTCGTTGTTGCGCCACAGGTCGGCGGGCAGCGAGATGCGCTCTTTCGTGCCATCCTCGAAGATCACGTCCATCTCGACGGGCAGCACGAGGCCACCCTCGTTGGCGATCTCGACGCGGTAGTAGTACTTGCCGCGTTCGGACGTGCCGATAAGTGAGTCCGCCGACTGGGCCACGACGGAGGTGATGGCCTGGTCGTTGGCGTGCGTCGTGTAGAACCAGCCGCGCCAGAAATAGGCCAGGTTCTCGCCCGCGCCTTCCTCCATGGCCCGGAAAAAGTCGGCGGGCTGCGGATGCTTGAACATCCAGCCTTTCGAGTAGAACTGGAAGGCTTCGTCGAAGGCTTCAGGGCCGAGAATGTGCTCGCGCAGCATCACGAGGCCGGCAGCAGGCTTGGCGTAGCCGTTGTTGCCGAACTGCCGGTGGATGAGGTCGCTCTCGGTCATAATGGGCACCTGGTCGGGGTCGCGCATGTAGCTGACGATGTTCGCGGCGGGGCCGCGCTGCGTGTTCTTGGGCCACACGCCATCGGACGTTTGCGTCCAGTAGGTGCCGTTGTAGGTCTGGGCGTAGTCGTTCTGGCCGTAATACTCCAGGAACGAGTTGAGGCCCTCGTCCATCCACGTCCACTTGCGCTCGTCCGAGGCCACGATCATGGGAAACCAGTTGTGGCCCACTTCATGGATCGTCACGCCGATGAGGGCGCGTTCGAGGGCGTCGTTGTACTTGCCGTCCGGGCCGGGCCGCGCGCCGCAGAAAGCGATCATCGGGTATTCCATGCCGAAAACCGGGCCGTGGACGTTGGTGGCCTTGGGGTACGGGTAGCGGAAGGCCATGCGGCCGTACGTTTTGAGCGTCTGGAGCGTGGCGCGCGTAGAAACCTTGTCCCACAGCGGCATCGCCTCACGCGGGTAGAGCGAGTGCACCTGGATGGTGCGGCCCGGCTCCTCGGGATAGCGGTAGCCGGCGGCATCCCACACGTACGTCTTGGACGACACCCAGGCGAAGTCGCGCACGTTCTCGGCCTTGAAGCGCCACGTGATGGTGCCGCTCGTTTTAGGGCGGCTCGCGGCCGTCAGCACCTCTTCGGGACGGATGATGAACTGCGGCTCCTCGCCTTTGTAGGCGGCTTCGAGGCGCTGCCGCTGCGTGGCGGTCAGCACGTCCTGCGGGTTTTGCAGCGTGCCCGTCGCGTCCACGATGTGGTTCCACGGCACGGTGATGGACACGTCGTAGTTG
>CBDUBO010000648.1:0-1715 GCA_965365405.1 uncultured Rhodothermales bacterium
TGGCCGCCGTGCGCAACCGGCGCGTGGGCATCGTTTTCCAGGCCTTCAACCTCATTCCATCCCTCACCGCCCTCGAAAACGTCGAGGCACCGCTGTACGTGCAGCGTGCCAGCAACACCCGCGCCCGCGCCCGGCATCTGCTCGAAAAGGTGGGTCTGGGGCACCGCCTCGACCACCGCCCGCACCAACTCTCCGGTGGCGAGCAGCAGCGCGTGGCCATCGCGCGGGCGCTCGTGACCGAACCCGCCCTCGTCGTGGCCGACGAGCCGACGGGTAACCTCGACTCGAAGGCCGGGGCCGCCGTGCTCGACCTCATCGCCGCGCTGCGCGACGAACTGGGCTTGACGATCCTCATGGTTACGCACGACGCGCACGTGGCTGCCCGCGCCGACCGCACCCTGCACCTGCTCGATGGACGGCTCGTAGCCGCTGAGGAGGAGACGGCATGACGACGCGCTTCGCCTTTTCCTACGCCACCCGCGCCCTCGTGCGGGGCGGACAGCGTACCATCGTGGCCGCGCTGTGCGTCGTTTTCGGCGTGATGTCGCTCGTGGGCATGTGGCTGCTCAGCAGCACGCTCGGAGACGTGGTGCAGACCTCGCCCCGGTTGCGCGGCGGTGGCGACCTGCTGTTGCTGCGCGACACCATCCACCCTGCCGATCGGCGGCACCTCGACAGCCTGCAACAGACGGGCGCGTTCGAGGCGTGGGCCGAGCACGCCGCGCTCGACCTGATGATGATGCAGAGCGTGCAGTCCGGGCAGATCTACTTCGTCAGCCGCGTGCTGGCCATCGAGCCCGAAAAATTCCCGCTGCTGGGCAGGGTCGAGATGGAGGGGGGCACGCTTGCCGCCGCGGTGGCCGGGGCTGGAGACGTGGCCGTCTCGCGCGACCTGGCCGGGCGCTTCGGCCTGGCCGTGGGCGACACCGTTCGGCTGGGCGGGCTGGGGGCAGTGCCGCAGCGCTTCCGCGTGGGCGGCATCGTCCGAAAAACGCCCGACGCGATGGGGGCGACGGTGTACGTGGGGACGGCCACGCTGGCGCGCCTGGAGGGCGTGCCCGCCGCGCGCCGCGTTGTCGTGCGCGCTGCCCTGCCCGAAAAGGTACAGCCCGTGCTCCAGGAGGCTGGTTGGGAAGCCGAAATCCTCCCTGCCGAGCAGACGGACGAGAAACTGATCCGCTTTTTCTACCTGCTCCAGGGGGCCGGACTGCTCGGCCTCGTCATCGGTGGCATCGGCGTGGTGAGCACGCTACGGGTGCTGCTGGCCGCGCGGATGCGCGAGATCGCCACGCTCAAGGCAATGGGCTACCGCGCCGGGCACCTGCTGTTGCTCTTCGGGCTCGAAACGGTTCTGCTCGGTCTCGTCGGAAGCGTCGTGGGCGTGGCCCTCGGCTACGCGCTGGGGCAGGGGCTGGGCGCGCTCTTTTTCCGCTTCATGCCGTTTCTGGTGGACATTGGGCCCGACGCCACCGTGCTGGCGGGCGGCCTCGTGGCGGGCGTGGCGACGGCGGTGCTGTTCGGTATGGCCGCCATCGCGCGGGCCGTTGCGGTGCGTCCGGCCGTGCTGCTGCGCGACGTGCCTACGCCGCTCACGTTCCGGACACAGGCGGGGCGGGTGGGTCTCTATGGACTGCTGGCCGTGCTGTTCTGGGGGCTGTGCAGCCTGCTGATGGGCAGCATGCTGCGCGGAGCGCTCGTGCTGGCCGTCGTGGCGG
>CBDUBO010000649.1:0-1710 GCA_965365405.1 uncultured Rhodothermales bacterium
GCGTCCGGCCCGGCCTGGCCCGACATCGCCATGCGGAGGGCGTTGGCGCGCCCGCGCGTGGTGTGCTCCTCGTCCAGCGTGACCATGTACGACGGGCACATGACGCCGCTCTCCAGCTTGCGGCACGCGCCGTTGCCGTTGCACATCTCGACGGCCTCCTGGAAACCACCCTCGGCGCTGAAATCCAGGTCGGTCAGTACGGGAATCGTGCTGTAGTCCGGCCCCAGGCGCAGCGCCTCCGTCATCGGCGGCGCCTCGACGATGTTGCCGGGGTTGAACAGGCCCGTGGGGTCGAACAGCGTTTTGAGCGCCACGTTGGCCCTGTAGAGCTTGTCGCCCAGCAGGTCGCGGTTGAGCCACGAGCGCGCCAGCCCGTCGCCGTGCTCGGACGAAACCGTGCCGCCGTACTGCCGCACCAGTTCCATCGAACGGATGGCGATGCGGCGCATCTTGTCCACGTCGTCCGCACTTTTGGTGTTGATGAAGGGCCGCACGTGCAGCGTGCCGGCCGAGGCGTGGGCGTAGAGCGCGACGGGCGTGTTGGTCTGGTGCAAGAATTCCAGCAGGCCCGCGATGTAATCGGCCAGGTGCTCGACGGGCACCGAGGCGTCTTCGATAAACGCGATGGGCTTGAGGTCGCCCTTGGCGCTCATGATGATGCCCAGCCCCTCTTTGCGCACCGTCCACACGTTCGAGATCTGCTCGGGCGTGAGCGCGCGGACGACGCCCAGACCCTCGCCCGCGTCCGCCAGCACCTTTTCCAGTTCGTCCAGCCGAGCGGCCAGTTCGGCGTCCGTCTCGCCAAAGTATTCGACGATCAGAATGGCCTCTGGCTCGCCCGACACGAACGTGAGCTTGGAGCTGAAGCCCGGCGAATTGCGGGCCGCCCGCAGGGCGTAGCCGTCGAACAGCTCGACCGCAGAGGGCTTGGTGGTGAGAATGGTGACGGCGCTGCGCAGCGCGGCGTCGAGCGAATCGTAGTGGACGATGCCCAGCGCCGTTTTAGTCGGCAGCGGCACCAGGCCCAGTTCGATGCCCGTCACGACGGCCAGCGTGCCTTCGCTGCCGCACAACACGCTGGCTACGTTGCGGGGCCATTCGAGCAGGCTTTCCAGCCGGTAGCCGCTGTTGCGCCGCCAGTGCCGCGACGTGTCCTGGGCGATGCTCTCGCCGTATTCGGACAACAGCGCGTCAAGGCCCCGGTAGATCTCGCCCTCGCGTCCGGGTCGCGTTTGGGCGGCCTCCCACCCGGCTTGGTCGAGCGGCTCGAAGCGCACCTGGCTGCCATCGTCCAGGATGGCGTCGAGGGCGTGGACGTGGTGGATCACGTTGCCGTAGACGATGGAGTGCGTGCCCGTCGAGTTGTTGGCCACCATGCCACCCAGCGTGGCGCGGCTGCTCGACGCCGGATCAGGGCCGAAGGTGAGGCCGTCTTTTTTGAGCGCGGCGTTGAAGATGTCGAGCACCAGGCCGGGCTCGACGCGGGCGCGCCTGCCTGCCGCGTCAATCTCCACGATGCGGTTGAGGTGGGGCGTGAAGTCTATCACGAGCGCCTCGTTCACCGTCTGCCCGGCAAGCGAGGAACCACCGCCGCGCGGCAGCACGGGCACGCCATACTGCCGGCAGGCCCGGACGGCGGCGAGCACGTCAGCGAGCGAGGCCGGACGCAGCACGGCCACGGGCAGCTTCTGGTACATCGAACCGTCGGTC
>CBDUBO010000650.1:0-1698 GCA_965365405.1 uncultured Rhodothermales bacterium
TAAAAGCCGTGGTGGAGCGCAAAGAGCAGAAACAGGATGTTGAAGCCTTTCCAGAGCACGGCATAAACCGGATCGGCCAGGCGCACCATCGTCACTTCGTAGCTCGTCACGGCGCTGCCGGGCTGGCCCCACCTGTCCGGGTCAACAGCCCTGCGCGCCTCGACGGCGGCCACGGCCTCGTCCGGGTAGGTGGGCAGCACGCCGGCCTCAATGAGATCTTCGTCCAGGGTATCCTGGCCCTTGTCGTACTCCGCAGTCGTCACGCTGTGCGTTACGCTGGCCGTCGTCGCGTCGTAGTGCTGGATCCAGAAGTGCGCGAGCAGCAGGAAGACGAGAAACGTGCCCGTAATGCGGTGCAGAAACCAGTTGTTGGCGTTCGAGCGGTGGTTCTTTCCGTAGGTCATGGCGCGCCGGGTCAGGAGGTGAAGTGCGTGACGAGCGCGTAGAGCGACGGGTAGCCGCCCGCGATGATGAGCAGCACGGCTACGGCCCCCAGCGTCCAGAACAGCTTCTTCTGGTTCGGGCTCCACCCCATGAAGTCAATGAGCACGATGCGCAGGCCGTTGAGCATGTGATACACGACGGCGCACCACAGCAGAAACTCGCCCACCTTGAACACAGGCGCGTGGTACGACGCGATGAGGGCGTTGTAGGCTTCCCGGCTGGAAAGCGCCTTGAGCCCCCAGATGTGCAGGATGAGATACAGCACGAGGGCCACGCCGCTGAGGCGGTGCGCCATCCAGGCAAACATGCCCGTGCGCACTTTGTAGGGATGGACGATTTGCCGCTTGTATTCGGGCGGCTCAAGCGTTTCGACGGCCATGGGGCAGAAGGGATGGGCAGAGCGGTTCTAGGCGTTCAATATAGCTCAGCCGGCACAGCGGTAACGGTGCCGGGCCTAGACGGCAAGCTGTGACCCGGCCACAAAGTTTCAGGAAAAAGTGAAAGACGCCAGCCTCTACGAAAATTGGGCGCTGCCAATGAGAAAGAGCCGCCTCCCGTGGGAAGCGGCTCTTGCCCGCAGGCTACTCAAAAGCGTCAGCGCTGCTCGATGGGCGTGACGGTCAGGCCGCGGGGCCCGACGTAGTCGGCGCTGGGGCGAATGAGGCGGTTGTCCTTCCACTGCTCCAGCAGGTGTGCCGTCCAACCCGTAATGCGCGCGAGTGCGAAGATGGGCGTGTAGAGGTCGGTGTCGATGCCGAGCATGTAGTAGACGCTGGCCGAGAAAAAGTCCACGTTGGGATCGAGGCCCTTTTCGGCCTTGACCGTTTCCATGATCTGAACCGACAGGTCGTACCACTTGCGCTGTCCGCGTTCGTCGGCCAGGTCTTCGCTCGTCTCGCGGAGAATGCGGGCGCGCGGGTCGAACGTCTTGTAGACGCGGTGCCCGAAGCCCATGATCTTCTCCTTGCGCGCCAGCTTGTCCTTGACGTACGCCTCGGCATCGGCTCCCTGCTCGTCGATGTCGAGCAGCATCTTCATCACCTCGATGTTGGCCCCGCCGTGCAGCGGCCCCTTGAGCGCGCCGATGGCCCCGGCGATGGCGCTGTACATGTCTGACAGCGTCGAGCCGATCACGCGGGCGGTAAAGGTCGAGGCGTTGAGGCCGTGCTCGGCGTGAAGCGTGAGGGCAGCGTCAAAGATGCGCTCGGCATTCTCGCCCGGCTCCTCGCCGTTGAGCATGTAGACGAAGTTGTA
>CBDUBO010000651.1:0-1696 GCA_965365405.1 uncultured Rhodothermales bacterium
ACTTTTCCTACGGCCACTTTTTCCAGACGCCCAACTTCGAGTACCTCTACCAGAATCCGCGCTTCCAGCTTGGCACGGGCGGATCGGGCCTCGTCGGGCTGTTCGGCAACGCCGACCTCAAACCGGAGCAGACCATTTCGGGCGAGATCGGGCTCAAGCAGGAGTTGACGCGCACCTCGGCCATCGAACTGACGGCCTACTACCGCGACATCCGCAACCTGACGGGCACCGCCACGGCCCCCATCGAGATCGAGGGATCGGGGGCGCGCTACGGACTCTTGCGCAACTCGGACTTCGGCTTCGTGCGCGGCGTCATCCTGCGCTTCGACCAGCGCGTGGGCGATGGCTTTTTCGCCGGCGTGGACTACACGTTCCAGATCGCCCGTTCCAACTCCAGCGACCCGTCGCAGATCTACAACGCCGCCGCGGCCAAGCAGGAGCTGGAAAAAGTCATCGGTCCGACGGACTGGGATCAGCGCCACACGGCCAACGTGAGCGCGTCCTACAGCGGAGGCAACTGGGGCTTCGGCGTGATCGGCAGCGTGGGGTCGGGTTCGCCCTACACCCCCGTCGAGATTCCGTCCATCACCGGGCGGCCCGTGCCCTCGACGGTCGTGTTCAACACCGAGACGAAGCCCGTCACCTACGACATTGACCTGACGGCCTACCGCAACGTGAAAGTGGGGCGGGCCAACGTGCAGGTGTTCACCAAGATTGACAACCTGCTCGACACGCAGAACGAGTACGGCGTCTTCGGCGACACGGGGCGCGGCACGTACTCGCTCCAGCAGGGTCTCGACGCCCGCAACTTCATCGGCAACCCGGCCCTGCTCGACCGCTGGTACCGGCAGCCCTACTTCTTCGGCGAGCCGCGCCGCGTCGTCCTCGGCCTCACCGTCAACTTCTGAGCGCGTGGAAGCACCCTTTCCAGCCTTCCAGTCCGCTTCCGCCATGCACCCTCTCTCTATGCGTTCCACTTCTCTTCTGGCGGCGGCGCTCGTGGTGCTGCTGACCGGACTCGTGCCGGGCGTGGCCCAGGCGCAGCGCCGCGACGAACTGCTGCCGTTCCTCTTCGACCCGGCCTACTTTGCCCGGCGCGAGGCCGAGAAAAAGGCCATCCTGGACGGCAACGAGGTCGCCATCTCGTTTTTCAACTCCGGCCTGCTCGCCGGTGTGGGCGAGGTGCGCGGCAACTGGCCCAAAGGCTCCAACGACTTCTACGTGGGCGACGTGCTGCCCGTCGTCGGCCTCGAAGTGCCTGTGGACCTGAATGGCGACGGACGCCCGGACACGCTCGTGCAGCACGTGGTGACGGTGCGCGGGCCGCGCGCGGGCTCCAACTCGCCGCCCGGCGACCCCAATACGTTCTGGGGCTTCGAGGCCAAGCCCGGCTTTGCCTCTAACGCCGTGCGCCCCGAAACCAACAGGCGCAACGACAAGCCCGCCTTGTCCACCGACCCGCTGACGTGGCCCCAGTTCTGGCCCGACCAGCCCACGTGGATTGATCCGGCGACGGGCCGCGCCCAGTGGAACGGCTTTTTCGGGCGCGGCGTCCGCAACGCCGACCTTGAAACGTACTACTGGATGGACGACCAGAACGACGCCGAGCTGTTTCAGCAGTACCAGTTCCGCCCCGACTCTACCGACCTGTCGCGGCGCGGGCAGGGGCTCGCCGTCAAGGTGCGCGCCTTGCAGT
>CBDUBO010000652.1:0-1693 GCA_965365405.1 uncultured Rhodothermales bacterium
ACCAGCATCCCGTCGCGGGGGCGGAAAAAGAGGCGACCGGCGTAGGAGCGCCACATGACGCCGCGCAACTGCGCGTCCTCGTCCTTGAGCGTGAAGTAGCAGTGGCCCGACCCGGCGTATGCCTTGAAGTTGGACAGCTCGCCTTCGACGATCACGTCGCTCCAGTAGCGTTCGAGCAGGGTGCGGACGCCGCCCGCCAGTTCGGCGACGCTGAAAACGGGTACGTCGGGCTGCACGGGGCTTTTCGCGGACTTTTGGTGATCGGGGCGGGGGCGTAGGGTTTACTTGCGAACTCGGCAGATGCCGGAAAACACAGCCCCTTTTATGGAATCCGAAGCCCCAGAAGATACCAACCGGCCCGTCCGCGTGCTGTTCGTGTGCATGGGCAACATCTGCCGCAGCCCGCTGGCCGAGGCCCTCTTTCAGCGGCACGCCGAGGAGATGGGGCTGGCCCAACGCTTCGAGATTGCTTCGTGTGGCACGGGCGGGTGGCACGTGGGTGCGGGGGCGGATGCGCGCACGGCAGCCGAGGCCGCGCGCCGCGGCGTCTCGCTCGACAGGCACCGCGCCCGTCAGTTCCAGGCCACCGACCTGGCCTACTACGACCATATCCTCGTGATGGACAGGGACAACCTCCTGGACGTGCTCGCGCTCGACGAAGGCGACGACTGGGGCCACAAGGTGCGGCTGCTGCGCGAACTCGACACCGAGCCTGAGGACTACGCCGTCCCCGATCCGTATTACGGCGGAGAGGAAGGGTTCGGTCGCGTCCACGACATCCTCGACCGCACCACGCGCCAGCTGGTTCAGAAACTGGCCGAATACCACGACCTGACCTGAAGGTCAGCCGAGCGGCCGGGCCAGCACGACAGGTGCGCGGTACGTTTCGACGCTTCCCGCGCCCGCGTCGAGCGCTTCGAGCACGACGACGTAGATGCCCAGCCGGAGGGCCCGCCCGCTGTCGTCGCGTCCGTCCCACACCACCTGGCCTGCGGCTCCTGCCGGTTGGGCCTGCGCCAGCGTTCGCACCAGGCGACCACTCTGGTCGAACACGCGCACGCGGATGGAGGCCGCCGAGGATTTGAGCCGGAAGGCGAGGACGGCGTGGTCGTCCAGCCCATCGCCGTCGGGCGAGAACGGGGACGGCGCGACGGCCAGGCCGGGCCGGGTAGGCACCCCGGTGCCGTCAGGGTCGAGGGTGAGGCTGTTGCGACGTCCCGGCGTGCCGCCCGATGGCGCGGCGCTGCTGCTCCAGTTGGAAGCCTCGTCTGGCGAAAGGTCCGGCGCGATGCGTTCCAGGGCAACGCCCGCCGTTTCGCGCAGCGACGGGCTGTGCCAGCGCGGGCTGTAGGGCACTTCGTCCAGCACCGCGCCGTCGGGGGCGTGCAGGCGCAGCAGCCGCCCGGCGTCGGGGAGCGAGAACCCCGCCAGCTTTTGCGGCACGCGCACGCCGCCCTCCGCGCCCGGAAACGCCTGCAGGAAGAGGGCGTCGGGATCGGCAGCGTCGGCGTAGGGGCCGTTCAGGCGGAAAAAGACGGCGTAGTCGCCGGGCGCGAGCGCGGTGGGGCGGAAGACGAGCCGCGTCGTGTCGGCATCGCCTCCCTCGTCGGGCGCATCCAGAAGCGTCAGGCCGTTGAGGTCGAGCAGGTCGGCGCTGCGGTTGAACACCTCGACGTATTCGGTCTGATCGGCG
>CBDUBO010000653.1:0-1690 GCA_965365405.1 uncultured Rhodothermales bacterium
GCAACATCAGCCTGCGCGGCAACCAGAACGTGGCCGTGCTCATCAACGGCAAGCCTTCGCCCGTGCGCGGCGAGTTTCTGGCGGCATTTCTGCGCCAGCTTCCCGGTTCTTCGATCGAGCGCATCGAAGTCATCCCCAACCCGTCCGCCAAGTACGAGCCGGACGGCATGAGCGGCATCATCAACATCGTGCTCAAGCAGTCCACCGACCTGGGGCTGGGCGGCGGCCTCATCGCGGGCGGCGGCTCGCGCGGCGAGGCCAACGCTTCGGCCAACGTGACCTACGGCAAAGGCAAGTGGAACCTCAACGCCAACTACGGGCTGCGCTACGACGTGCGCGACCCCAGCGGCGACACGTATCGGCTGCTCTACGCACCCGGCACCATTCTGAACGAGGACGAGACGGGCGACCGCAAGAGCCTGTCGCACCTGCTTTCGACGGGCGTGGACTACCAGCTCAACCGTCAGAACTCGCTGTCGGCCTCGGCCCTCGTGTCGGTGCGCGGCGGCGACGAGACTGAAGAAAGCCTGTCCATCCTGACCGCGCCCGACGGCACGAACAGCCAGGAATACTTTCTCAACGAGGAGGAGGAGGACGGCTTCAACATGGACTACCGCGTGGGCTTCCGCCGCGTGCTCGAAGCCTCGCGCCACGAACTGAACGTGGAGGGGCGCTACAACTACAGCCAGAGCGACGACCTCAACACGTTCTCGCGCACGCCCTGCCTGGCCTGCCGCATCGAGCCGCAGCTCTACCGCAACCGCCAGGACGGCGACAACCAGGACGTGTCGCTCCAGTTCGACTACATGCGTCCCCTGGGTGAGGAGGCGCGCTTCGAGATCGGTTACAAGGGCACCCTCGAAACCATCTACGAGGACTTCTACGCCGACACCCTCGTGGCGGGCAGCTACCAGCCGCTCGCGGCCCAGAACAACACCTTCGATTACAGCCAGTTCGTCAACGCGGCCTACCTCATCTACGGACGCTCGATCGGCAAATTCGCCGTCCAGGCGGGCGTGCGTGCCGAGCAGGCCAACACAACGTTCGACCTGGTGAACACGAACGAGCAGTTCGACAACAACTACTTCAGCCTCTTTCCGAGCGCCTTTGCCACCTACGCGCCCTCTGAGATGCAGACGTTCCGCGTCTCGTACGCGCGCCGCATCAACCGGCCCCGCACGCGCGCGCTCAACCCGTTCGAGCGGCGCGATGCCAACAGCAGCTTCGTGGGCAACCCGCGCCTGAAGCCCGAATACACGGACGCCTACGAGGTCGGCTTTACGCAGTTCACGCGCCGCGCCTCGCTCACGATCACGCCGTTCTACCGCTACACGACGGACATCGTGCGCCGCATCCGCACCGAAGACCCGACCACGGGCTTCTCGACGACCTCGTTTGAGAACTTCGCCACGAGCGAGAGCTACGGCGTCGAACTCATCGGCACGCTGCGCGCCGGCCCGGTCAACCTGACGCTGAGCGCCAACGGCAACCGCGTCGTCACGGACGGCTCGAACGTGGACGCCTCTCTGGCCAGCGACGCGTTCCAGTGGGGCGGGCGCGCCAACGTGTCGTGGGCCGTTCGCCCCGGCCTCGACCTCCAGGCCTTCGGCTTCTACCGCGCGCCGACGCGCGTGGAGCAGGGCCGCATCTCCAGCTTCTCGATGACGGACGTGTCGCTGCGCCAGCGCCT
>CBDUBO010000654.1:0-1690 GCA_965365405.1 uncultured Rhodothermales bacterium
TACCGCGTCGAGATCCACAAGAAGTTCAGTGTGGCCGTGGCGTGCTTCGTCTTCGCCCTTGTCGGCATCCCGCTCGGCCTGCTGTTCCGGCGGGGCGGGCTGGCGGCTTCGGGCGCGCTCGCGCTCGGCATCTTCATGTTCTACTGGATCACGCTCGTGCAGGGCGAGAAGTGGGCCGACCGCGGCTTTCTGCAGCCCGCCATCGGTATGTGGGTGGCAAACGTTCTCATCGGCCTCGTAGGGATATCTCTGCTGCTGGGCTTCGTGCCGCAGGCCAGCCTGCGCCGCTGGCTCGACGGGCTGCCGGACGTGCGCGCATGGTTTGCTCGCCCGGCTCGCTGATGGCGTGGTAGCCTCGCAAGCGCAGGGGGCCCGGCTGGCCGCCATCGGGGTGTCGGTAGCAGGGCTGCTCTTCACCGGCTGGCACATCCTCGCCGCCCTGGCTGCCTGAGTGAATGTTGCAGCTTTGCGGCGCCGCCGCTACTATCCACCCGCGCGCGGCCCCGTTCAGTGCGCTGGCTTTCACCCATTCCTCCCCCGTTTCCATGCTCAAAGAGTTCAAAGAGTTCGCCATGAAGGGCAACATGGTGGACATGGCCGTCGGCATCATCATCGGCGCGGCCTTTGCCACGGTTGTCAAATCGCTCGTAGACGATGTCGTGATGCCGCTCATCGCCGCCATTTTCCAGACGCCGGACTTCAGCAACCTCTTCGTGGTGCTGCGCAACCCGACCGGCGGGGCGTTCACGTCTATCGAAGCGGCGCGCGAGGCCGGGGCGGTGGCTCTGGGCTACGGCCTGTTTTTCAACGCCGTGCTCGCGTTTCTGCTGGTAGCGTTGGTGCTGTTCTTCGTCGTGCGCAGCATGAACCGGCTGATGCGCCAGAAGGCCGCCGACGCCGAAACGCCTGCCGCCCCGCCCGAGCCGACGGCGCAGGAAGTGTTGCTGGCCGAGATCCGCGACCTGCTGCGGGCGCAGCGCCCGACGGCGTGAGCGCCCCGTTTCGCGGCTGGCCGTAGCGCGGCCCGCTCTTTCGTGGCGCGTGATGTTCGTGGAAAGGGTGGGCGAGGCGTCCGCCCTGCCGGGCAGTGCACCGTTTCTTGTCTTCTCCATGCCCCTCCGAGATGCGCCGCTTCCATTTCGCCGTTTTTGCCCTGGCGCTGTTTGCCGCCGCGTGCGCGTCCCCCAGCGCGCCCGCTCCCCCGGCTCCGCCCGCCGCGCCCGCCGACTCCACTCCCCCCGCGCCGGCACCTCCGCCGGCGTGGACCACCACGGCAGTGGACGCTTCCAACAGCGCAGCGGTGCCCGAAACGATGGTTGAGATGCGCGTGGCGACGCACGAGGGCTTCGACCGCATGGTGTTCGCTTTTTCCGGGGACGACGTGCCCGGCTACCGGATCGCATACGTAGACGCGCCTGTGCGGGCCTGCGGCTCTGGCGAGGAGGTGACGCTGCCCGGTGGCCGCTTTCTCGAAATCCAGTTCTACCCCACGGCGGCCCACGACACCGCCGGGCAGCCGACGATTGCGCGGCGCGAGCAGACCCTCAACCTGCCCGTCGTGCGCGCGCTGCGCCTCACGTGCGACTTCGAAGCCGAGGTGGTGTGGGCGGTGGGGCTGGCCACACAGCGTCCGTTCCGCGCCTTTGCGCTGCGCGACCCGGCGCGTGTGGTGGTGGACGTGCAGCACTGA
>CBDUBO010000655.1:0-1689 GCA_965365405.1 uncultured Rhodothermales bacterium
TGAAATAGCGCCGGTCGCGCCCCGTCAGCGACACGTCTGGGTCGTCGAGGGCGGTAAGGGCCGCCACGTTCGTGCCTGACACCTTGCCCGTCAGCTTGGCGGCAAAGTCCGGGTCCACGATGCGGCGCGAATAGACGAGCTGGTTGGGCGTCTGGAACAGTTCGATGCCTTCCAAGAAGAAAGGCCGCTTTTCGGGGAAGAAGAGCGTGGAGCGCGGGTCGTACTCGATCTGCACCACATCCGCCTCGACCTGCGAAAAGTCCGGGTTGGCCGTCGCCGTGAGGGCCAGGTTATTGGTGATGCCCCAGCGGACGTTGCCGCCCACCTGGGGCCTGGCGGCGTCGTAGCGCCAGCCCTCCCCGTCCGGCTCGCCCGTCGCGCCCGCCGTCAGTTCGGGGTTGAGGTCGAGCACGAGTCCGCGCCGCAGCGCCGTCAGGTCGGTGAGCGTGCCGCTCTGTGCCAGAAACGAGGCTTGCTGCTGCACCACCGGAGCCCACGTGTCCTCGAAACCCGACTGCTGCACGCGCCGCACCACGTTGAAGCCCCACTGCTGCGTCTCCTCGGACTGGTAGCGCAGGCTCTTGAACGGCACTGCCACCTCGACCTCGTAGCCCCCTGGCGTGAGGCGTCCCTTGGACTGAAAAACGAAGTCGGGACTCTGGTCGATGGTGTAGGCGCGGCCGCCCCCGGTGCCCATCATGCTGGCCTGCTGCGAAGCGTCGCGCAGAATGCCGTCCATCTGGATGCCGAGCGGGTTGACGCCCAGCACGAACGCCTCGCGCTGGTCGTCGAAGGTGTCGAGCAGGAGCAGCACGTAGTCGTCGCCGCTGATGCGGTCGCGGTCGGCGAGCGTGGCGCGCACGGTGCCCGCTGGCGCGGAGGCCCGGATGCCGAAGTAGATGGCCGTGGGGGCGTACCAGACGCGCACCTCAGTGGGCTGCGCCGCGGGCCGCCCGTCGGCAGGGAGGTACTGCGAGAAGCCGTCGAGCACGAGCGCCTGCTGCCAGACGGCCTCGTCGAGCACGCCGTCCACGCGCACGTCGGCGGCCACGCGCGGCGGCGCGGCGCTATAGACGCGCGGCGGCGCGGCATCGGGGGACATCTGCGCGGTCAGGGCCAGCAGCAGGGCCAGCAGCAGGGCCAGCACGCGGCTCGGCCGGCGCAAGGTGTGCCTTATCGGGTTGCTCATCACAGTAGCCAGGTTGGTGGGTTGCCTTTCCGCGGCACGGCCGGAAAGAGTGGGCAAAATACCCCACGCGCGCCTGTTTCGCAGGGCCTTGCGCGGTACCTGCCCGGCAGGCCGGCCGGCGCGTTAAACCGGGGTGAAGCGGGGTAAAAGCTGCCGCCGGGGGGGAACGGCACCCCGTACCCCCCTGTTCAGCCAGAAGCGTGGGGATTTCCCCTACAATGCCCCTTTTGGTTAGATGTTATGAGCGTTACGCAGAACGATTACCTCCAGTCCGTCGCCGACGCCGAGTACCAGTGGGGCTTCGAAACGGATATCGAAGCGGACACGGCGCCCAAAGGCCTCGGTGAGCACACCATCCGGTTCATCTCGGCCAAAAAGAACGAGCCCGAGTGGATGCTCGAATGGCGGCTCAAGGCGTTCCGCCACTTCCAGACCCTTCTCGAGAACCCGGACGAGAAATACCCGCGCTGGGCACACCTGAACTACCCCGACCTGGACTT
>CBDUBO010000656.1:0-1685 GCA_965365405.1 uncultured Rhodothermales bacterium
CGTAATTGCGCCAACCGGCAGCGGTCAAACGCCACGTTTCGCGGTGCCGCTGCGTGGTCAGCACGGTGTCCTCGCCCGAGCGGTCGGGCCGCGCCATCATCCGCTCCCACCGCTGGGACGTGTACACTGTCGCCGTTGAGTCGCCGGAGAGGACCAAGCTGTCCACGGCGATGGTGAGGTCGAGGGTTTGAGAGATCACGTTCCAATCGCGCAGGGCATTGGCGCGCATCTGCGCGCGCGTAATCACCTCCCCGCTCTCGTCGTAGATCGCGTAGTCATCGGGAATGCCCTCCATGTAGCCGTCTATGTCCTCGTTGCGCGTGGCCTCGACGCCCCGTGCGATCTGCGCTTCAACCTCGCGGCGCACCTCACCGACACGGCCTGCATCCGACCCTGCCTGCGGGGCACACGCCACCACGAGCGCGGCCAGGCCCACTACAAGTGCGTACTTCGGGTTCATAGGGTTGGTGGTGTGCTGTGCGTTTGCGTTGTCGAGGGGTTCACAGCGACCACGCCGAGCCGGTGCACGTGGCAGATCACTTACTGCTTGGGGCAACCAGTTCTCGGTCGGTGCCGGCACGCTCCACCGCCCTTCTGAGCAAGATGGTGTTCTGCTCGGTAAAGGTCAGGTTCACGAACTTGTCCGTGACCGTTCGATTGTTGTACACAATGACCGTGTTTTCCGTCGCCGGGTTGATCCGGTTCAGGTCGGTATCGGTGGCTTTGTCGTCCACACTCGGAACGTAGGTCACCGCCACCTTCCGCAGCCCCAGCCGCTGCCCGAGCGCCGCGAGCCTGGCCTCGAGTTGCGCGCGGCCCAGGTTCTTCGGGTTGGTATAAATCAGGTACGCCTTGAAGTTCTCATCCCCACGGGCCACGCTCAACTCCTCCAGCCAACGCGCCCACCGATCCACCTGCTCAGGGTTGGCGTCGGTGTTTACCCAGAAGAGTACGCCGGGTTGATAGCCATACTTGCACATCGGGCAGGCGTGCGACCCTTTGTCCGGCCCCCAGGCGTGCTGCGGTTCGAACGCCGGGCTCTCCTCCAGGATGTCGGGGCCCGAACGCACGGCGGGCAGGTCGAACTCGGGCAGCAGGGTGATGTCCCGCCTGCCCTCCCACAGCCCATCCGCATCTCTCGTCAGCCTGACGCCGCCGTAGTCCGGTTCTTGGTGGATGCCGATGCTGCGCCACCACCGCCTGGTGTTGTCCCAGAACCTGTCCGTCAGCAGCGGATCGCCCTCGAAGACGAAGTCGGCGAGGTTGTAGCAGTGCTTCTGCTGGGGCGACTGAACAGTGGCGTGGATGTGCGCTGGCTCGCCACCGCCGGGGTACGGTGCAGGGCGGATGGTGTTGATCTCGTACTCGCCCCGATCATTCGTCCGTAGCCAGCCCCGCTGCTTTCCGTGCCACCAGGCAAAGCTGCTGCGCGGCTCGTCGCCCCGCTTGGAGTAGGTGCCCGTCTCGTCGGTGTGATAGAAGTACAGGATCGTGTTTCTGGAAGGAGTCCTGCCGTCCGACTCCAGGATCACGCCGCGGATCAGCACGCGCTCGACCGCCGTCCGCTCGGGGAACAGCGTTACCTGGTGGCTCAGGTTGGCCGGTGCCTCTCGCATCACGCAGCACGCGCAGTCGGGCGGGTCGCTCGCTGTGGAGACGAGCGTCCCGGTCCCTGCCTCCGCCCC
>CBDUBO010000657.1:0-1685 GCA_965365405.1 uncultured Rhodothermales bacterium
CCGCTGGCACGGGCGACGTGCTGGCCGGGCTGGCAGCGGGGCTGCTGGCGCAGGGAGCCTCCCCCGCCGAGGCAGCGTTGTGCGCCCTCCACGCCGGCGCGCGGGCGGCCCAGCAGTGGAGCCGCCGCCGTGCCGACACATCTCTCCAGGCCACCGACCTGCTCGCCCTGCTGCCCCGCACTCTCCACCATTTTCAATGAATCGTACCCACCTCGCCCTCGCCTGGATGCTCGTGCTGCTGGTGGCCTTCTCCATCCCGAGCGCGAACCTGCCGGTGCTCACGTTCGAGCTGGCCGACAAGCTGGAGCACGCCGTGGCGTTTTTCGTGCTGGGCCTCTTGTGGATGCGGGCGCTGCGTGGTAGCTACACGCGCCGCGCCGCTGTCACGCTCGCCATCGGCGTCCTGTTCGGCGTGGCGACCGAGGTGTACCAAGGCGTGATGCCCATCGGGCGCCTCGCCGATCCCCTCGATGCCGTGGCCGATGCGGTGGGTACGGGGCTCGCAGTAGGCGTCGCGCTTTTCGCCTCTGGTAAAAAAGCCGTACCCGACAGCAACCGTCCCGGCTTCACCGTGTCTTAAATTGGCCGTTCGGTTTCAGAACCGATCCCCTCTTCGGGTCGTACCGCAGAGAAATTCACTCGCATCAAGCCGACTAAACACATGGCCCTGCGCAAAACCCCCAAAGCCAACATCAAAAAGGACTACGGCCTGTTCGTGCAGGTAGGCCTGGTGTTGACGCTGCTGCTGTTGATTGCCGCCTTCCGGGCAAACTGGTCGGGCAGCGAGATCGAAAACCTCGCGCCCGAAGAGCAGGAGCAGTTCCAGATGGAAGAAATCATCCGCACCGAGCAGATCGAGCGCCCGCCGCCGCCGCCGAAGCCGCCGGAGCCCGTCGAAGTGCCGGACGAGCAGGAGTTGGAGGACGTGGACCTCAACCTGGACGCCGACCTTGACCTCGACGCGCCGACCGAGCTGCCGCCGCCGCCGCCGCCGCCGGCCCCCACGCCGCAGCCCAAGCAGGAAGAGCCTGAGCCGGAAATCTTCGTGGTCGTGGAGCAGCAGCCCGAACTCATCGGTGGGCTCGAAAGCATCCAGTCCAAGATCACCTACCCGGAAATCGCCAAGCGCGCCGGCGTCGAAGGACGCGTGATCGTCCAGTTCGTCGTGGACGAGCAGGGCAACGTGCGTGACCCGCAGGTGGTGCGCGGCATCGGCGCAGGCTGCGACGAGGAGGCCCTCAAAGCCGTCCGCCAGGCCAAATTCAAGCCGGGCAAGCAGCGCGGTAAGTCGGTGAAGGTGCAGATGACGCTGCCCGTCACGTTCCGCCTCAAATAAGCGCCTTTCGCTTCTGATGGCACCCTCGGGGGTCTTTGAGACCTCCGAGGGTTTTTTTATGGCCGCGTCAGATGGCTCACGTTCCCATCGGCCTCGCCCACGAGCACGTCCGTAGCCATGCCCAGGAACAGGCCGTGGTCGAGCACGCCGGGCGTAGCGTCGAGCGCGGCGGCAAGCGCTGCCGGGTCGGCCAGGCCACCGTCGGCGTGGGCGTCCACCACCCAGAAGCCCTGGTCGGTGACGACGGGGCCGTCCTTGGCCTTGCCCATGCGCAGCACGGGCCGCAGGCCGAGCGCTTCGAGCCGCCGCTCGACGGGTGCGAACGCCATCGGCACCACCTCGACGGGCA
>CBDUBO010000658.1:0-1680 GCA_965365405.1 uncultured Rhodothermales bacterium
CGCCCCTCCTCCACTTCGGGCACGTCGCCCTGGTAGCCGAACACCTTCTGGAGCAATTTGATAAGCGTGGGTGATTGCTTCTGAGCGTACCACTGGTCGGCAGCGCGGCGCACGCCCAGCCCGTAGGTCGGGTACGGAATGACGGTGTCGGCCAGGTTGCGCAGCGTCACGCCGTTGCGCGCGGCGATGGCGTAGCTGGTGATGAGTTCGCCTGCCCGCGCACCCAGCACCGACGCCCCGTAGATCTTACCGTCGAGGCCGCGCGCGTGCACTTTGATGAGGCCGACCGTTTCGTGCTCGGTGATGGCGCGGTCGAGCCGGCTGTAGGGAAAGCGGTACGTTTCGTACGAAGTGCCCTTCTCCTGAAGCTGCTGCTCGGTCGCGCCCACGTGCGCCAGTTCGGGGCTCGTGTACGTCACCCACGGCACGTGGTCAGTGTCCACCTTGGAAGGCAGCTTGAGGAGTGCGTTGGTGGCGGCCACCTTGGCCATGTGCTCGCTCATGTGCGTAAACTGGTAGCGCCCTGTCACGTCGCCCACGGCGTAGATGTGCCCCTGCGAAGTGCGGCAGTGCTCGTCCACCTCGATGCCTTTCTCGCCATAGGCCACGCCCGCCGCTTCCAGGTTCAGGCCCTCGACGTTGGGACTACGCCCGGCGGCCACGAGCAGGTGCGAAGCCCGCACGCCCGCCCCGCCTTCGACGCGCAGCTCAACGCCCTCGCCCCAGCGTGCCACCTCCTTCACCTCGGCCCCGAAGCGGTATTCGATGCCCTCGCCCTTGAGCACGTCCAGCAGCATGTTGGAGAGTTCGGGATCGTCGTGGCTCAGAATCCTCTCGCCCTGCTCGACCACGACGACCTCGCTGCCCAGCCGCCGGAACGCCTGCGCCATCTCCGTCCCGATAGGGCCCCCACCCAGGATGGCCAGCCGCGAGGGCTGCGCTTCCAGTTCAAACAGGTTCTCGTTCGTGAGGTACGGCACGCCGTGCAGCCCGCTGATGGGCGGAGCCGAGGCGCGCCCACCCGTGGCGACGATGAAAAAGCGCCCCGTAAGCCGCCGCGCCCCCGCTTCGCCGTCAATGACGATCGTGTGCGGGTCTTCAAACCGGGCGTCGCCGCGGGCCACCTCCACGCCCATCCTCTCGAAAACCTCCGGGGCGTCGGCGTCCTCGTAGATTTCCTGGCGCGTCTGCCGGACCTGCCGCATCACCTTACCGAAGTCCACCTCAGGCGAAACCGTGGACAGCCCGGAGGCTCCGGCGGTGCGCATGGTGTGGGCCACGTGGGCAGCGTGGAGCAGGGTTTTGCTGGGCACGCAGCCCGTCCACGTGCAGTCGCCGCCCAGCCGGGCGCGCTCGATCAGGAGCGTTTTGACGCCCAGGTTGGTGCCGATGCCGGCGGCCGTCAGGCCCGCTGCGCCCGCACCGATGACGACGAGGTCGTAGTCGTAGTGAGACATGGGGAAAGGGGATGTAGAGAAATGATCAATGGGCAATTCGGCAATGGACAACGGGGGAGGGGATGGGGTTGAGGCTGTGGGTGCGCAATTCTTTGTGCGCTCCCGCACCATGCTGCGCCCCGCATTTCATTGCCCATTGCCGAATTGCCCATTCAGGGGGCCGTGTCGCGCTCGTCAGTTCGTTCCCACGTACGGCACGCCGGTTTCGATCCAGGGGGGCGCG
>CBDUBO010000659.1:0-1665 GCA_965365405.1 uncultured Rhodothermales bacterium
CCGGTAGCGGCGCCACGAGAGCAGCAGTCCAGACCAGCAGCACCGCGCCGAGGCTCCTGCTCAAGCCCTTCGAGAACAGCCGCTTCCGCCAGACGCTCGACCGGGCCCGCGAGGCCGTGGGGGCGCGCGGCACCGCCCTGCTGCGCACGCGGCTGCTGGCCCTGCTCGAAGGCCGCCCCGTGGCAAGTCCGGCTGCGGCGCCCGAGCCGGCGGCATTTCCCGGGCGCATCGCCGTCGAGATGCGGGGGCAGGTGCGCGTCGTGCCCGTGGCCGAGGTGGACTTTTTCGACGTGGAGGGCGACTACGTGGCCGTGCACCCGGGCGCCCACACGTACCCCACCCGCGACACCCTCGGGGGCCTCGAAAGCTGCCTCAACCCGGCACGCTTTTTCCGCATCCACCGCTCCACCATCGCCTGCACGAACCGCATCGAGGCGCTGCTCACGGCGCCTGGCGGCGACTACGCCGCGCGCCTGCGCGACGGCAAGCGCCTGAAGGTGGCGCGCAGCCGCCGCGACGCCCTCGCCGAGCACCTGGGCATCGAACGCTGAAAGGGGTTCGCAAGGCATATTCAGCCGCTGCCTCCGCAACCCGCCCCTCGTCCTTCATGCTCGTTGGCATATACGACTTGCTCGCGTTATCCATGTTTGCGTTCGCGCCCGCCCTGCCCCTCGCCGCGCAGCCTCAGGTGGCGGGCTACTACCCGTCGTGAGCGTGCGAGGCCCTCGACAACCATGCTCACCTATCCGGGCGTGCGCCGGAAGCGTTGATCGCGCTAAGTGAGAACGCAACCGTGCTCGAGTTCAACTTCAGCCGGTTCGACCTCTGCCGGGGTTGCTCTTACGCGCGCGAGGAAATTCAGAAAGAGACCCTCTACAGCCCGGGTCGAGGGGGTGCGGACGGACCCTTGGAGGGTCTCTCTTCTCGACGTGCGGGACGGCATTCCGGTTGTCATTGGAGCACTTTCCATATTTCTGCCCCTCTGCCCTCGCCAACAGTACGGCTTTTGGTAGAAAAGTGCCCCCCCACTCTTCCGCTACTAAATGTTTCCATGAACAAAACGATGCCTCCATCCGTGCCCTGATGGGGTGCGCTCTGATGCCGTGCGGGCAAGCGCCACGCGCTCGCCCGTTCGGCATCGCTGCCCTACCACAACCTCGCCTCCGGCGTGCGGGGATGGCAGTTCGGCATGGCCGGCGCACGCGGCGCGCAGGCGCTCGAGTCCATCCCCGACCTTCTCGTGCTCGGCGACGACGGCTCCTACGCCGTCACCAACATGCTGCGGCTCGAGCGCCCGGTAAGTGGCCCCGCAATGGCTGGTCATCATGGGATGGCTGGCCATCATGGGATGACTGGCAAGCCTGGCATTCCGCACTGGGCCTACCGCGACATCGAGGCGCCCGACGGCTCGATCTTGACGCGCTCCGTCGTGGCCATCACGCTTTTTCCCGGCGTGCAGCCTCTCAACAGCGGCACGGTGCCGCTGCGCCCCATGCCGGTGCCTGCAACGCCGGAGGCCATCAAGGCGCGCCGCTGCGTGATGGAGGACAAGCGCGTCATTGTCACGCCGGCGGGCGCCGAGTACTTCGTCTACGCGGCGCTGCGCCACGGCCTCGACTTTGTCCCTGCCGCCGCCGACCTGACGCGCGACTTCAGCGCCGGCAC
>CBDUBO010000660.1:0-1655 GCA_965365405.1 uncultured Rhodothermales bacterium
TGTGCCTGGAAACAGCCGCGATTCTGATGAGCCCCATCGCGCCCTTTTTCAGCGAGTGGCTTTACCGCAGCCTCGCCCCCGCCGGCGCGGAGGCCAGTTCCGTCCACCTCACCGCGTTCCCGACACCCGGCGCGCGCGACCGCGACCTGGAGCGGCGCATGGCGCTGGCGCGTACCGTCTCGTCGCTCGTGCTGGGCCTGCGCAACGAGGCCGAAATCAACGTGCGGCAGCCACTGGGGCGCGTGCTCGTGGTGCTGGGCGCGCAGGTGCGGCAGGAGGACGTGGAGGCGGTGCGCGCCATCGTGCTGGACGAGGTCAACGTGCGCGCATTCGAGTATGTGGATGCGGGTGGCCAGTTCGTGCAGCAGAGTGCCACGCCCAACTTCCGCGTGCTGGGCAAAAGGCTGGGCAAAAACATGAAGGCCGCCGCCGACCGCATCCGCGACATGACGGACGAAGAGATCGAGCAGTTCGCCCGCGAGGGGACGGTTACGCTCGAAGTGGACGGCACGCCGACGGCATTCTCGGGCGACGAGATCGTCGTCACGAGCGAGGGCGTGCCGGGCTGGTTGGTGGCCCAGGAAGGTGGGGTCACCATCGCCCTCGACACCACGCTCACACCCGCACTCAGGCAGGAGGGACTGGCCCGCGAAGCCGTCAACCGCATCCAGAACCTGCGCAAAAGCGCCGGCCTGGACGTGTCCGACCGCATCGCGCTCACCTACGAGGCCTCGCCCGGCATGGCCGAAGCGCTGCGCCTGAACGCCGACTACGTCCGGAACGAGACCCTGGCCCTTACGTTAGGGCCCGGCGCACCGCAGGGCTTTGTCGGGCAGTTCGAGATTGGAGACGAACGCCTCCACATCGGCCTCGAGCGGCGCTCCTGACGCGCTTCCGGGCGCGTCTCCTGTTTTCTGAATGCAGTAAACACCTCCTTACCATGGCTGACGAACCGGCGGATCGCCTTGCGACCGATAAAATTGCCGTCCCGCTTCACGACGATCCCGCGCTCGAAGGCGACCTGGCCCCCGAAGAAGCGCCCTTTGCCGACCACAAGACGCCGATGTCGGACGAGGACCTGGAGTTCTTCCGCAACCTCATCCTCGAACGCCGCCGCGAAGCCGTCGAGGACATCGACAGCATGCGCGCCCAACTCGCCGACGCGCGCGAGCAGGCCGAGAACGACACGGCGTACAGCTTCCACATGGCCGACGCGGGCACCGACGCGATGGAACGCGAAAAGCTCTACCTCATGATCGCGCGGCAGCAGAAGTACGTGGGGTATCTCGACCGCGCCCTGGAGCGTATCAAGAACAAGACCTACGGCGTCTGCAAGGTCACCGGCAAGCCCATCGCCCGCGAGCGGCTCATTGCCGTGCCGCACACCGAGATCTCCATCGAAGCCAAGCGCAAGCAGGGAAGGTGAGTTGGTTGTGCTCGCCCTCGGCTCACTGAGTGTTGGTTCGTTAGATGGTGAGATTGTTAGCCGAAGGCACGTAGCGCAACCCTCCAACCCTCCAACCCCCTCAATTCATGCGTGTGCTCTGGATCGCGGTAGGCGTTCTCGTGCTCGACCAGCTTACCAAGACCCTCGTCGTGCAGACGATGTACCTGGGCCAGTCCATCCCGCTGCTGGGCGACTGGCTCAAGTTCAC
>CBDUBO010000661.1:0-1654 GCA_965365405.1 uncultured Rhodothermales bacterium
AGGTGACGCGCCCGCTGCGCCAGATCAGCGCCGCTGCCCGCGCCATCGTCGAGGGCGACTACTCACGCAAGATCACGCTGGAGTCCCGCTCGGCGGAGTTTCAGGGCGTCGCCCACAACCTCAACCGGATGTCGGATGCCTTTCGCGCCAAGATCGGCGAACTCGAAAGGCTGGCGCACATGCAGGGTGAGTTCATCGGGAACGTGTCTCACGAGGTGCGCAACCCCATTTTCGCCGTCGGCGGCTACCTCGAAGCCCTCGCCTCCAACACGCTCCCGCCCGAACAGCGCAAACGCTACGCCGAGAAAGCCATCGCCGCGCTGGGGCGGTTGCAGAACCTCTTCAACGACCTCATCGAGATCGCCCGCCTCGAATACCGCGAAGACCTCATCCGCGCCTCGACCTTCAACATGCAGGAGCTGATCGAGGAGGTGGAAGAAATGCTGCGGCCCAAAGCGGTCGAGAAGGGGCTGACGCTGGAACTCGAAAACCCGACGATGTACGTCCGCGCCGACCGCAACCGCATACGGCAGGTGGTGACCAACCTCATCGAGAACGCCATCGCCTACACGGACGAGGGGACGGTGCGGTGCCGCGTGCGCCGGCGGCTGGACAAGGCGCGCGTCGAGGTCATTGACACGGGGCGGGGCATCCCGGACGAAAGCCTCGAGCGCATCTTCGAGCGCTTTTACCGCGTCGACCCCGACCGGTCGCGCAAGAGTGGCGGCACCGGGCTGGGGCTCAGCATCGTGAAGCAGATTTTGCAGGCGCACGGCGAGATCATCCAGGTCGAGAGCACCTTGGGGCGCGGCACGCGCTTCTGGTTCGAACTTCCGGTCGCGGACGCGCCCGAAATCGCGCCCACCTGGACGCAGCTCGACCAGATCGAACTGTCGTGAGCGCGCGGGATGGACATGCCGCGCAGTCCTCTCCGAAGGGCGGAGCGTAACGCGGGCCGCAGAGTAGGGGCCGCGAGGGCAGGCACGGGCCCGTAACTTGTGCAACCCATCCGCCCATCCCGTCCAGCCCTATGCACACGCCCGACTTGCTTCTGCGCGGCGGCATCCTGATTCACCCCCACACCGGCGAAACGCACCGGGCCGACGTGCGCGTGCAAAATGGGCACGTGGCCGAGGTCGGGGAGGAACTGACGGGGGGAGACGCAGCGGTGTTCGACGCCGACGGCCTGATGGTGTCGCCGGGATGGGTGGACTTGAAGGCGCAATTCGGCGAGCCGGGTCTGGAGTATCGCGAAACCATCCGGACGGGCACGGCGGCGGCGGCGGCAGGCGGCTTCACGACAGTCGTGCTCGCGCCCTCGACCGTGCCGCCCTTCCATACGCGCGACGTAGTCGAGTACGTGCGCGAGCGGGCGCGGGGCGAGGCTACCGAGGTGCTCACCGTCGGGTGCCTCACCAAGAACCGCGAAGGGAAAGAGCTGGCCGAGATGGCCGACCTCGCCGAGGGCGGGGCCGTGGCGTTCTCGGACGGCAGCCGCTTCGTGGCGGACGCCGGGCTGATGCGCCGTGCCTTTGAGTACGCGGCAATGCTGCATCGGCCTGTCTTCGTCCACCCCGAGCAGCCCGACCTGGCCGGGCGCGGCCTGATGCACGAGGGCGCGGCGGGCACGCGTGCCGGCCTGCCCGGCATCCCC
>CBDUBO010000662.1:0-1652 GCA_965365405.1 uncultured Rhodothermales bacterium
GGTCTCGCCGGCGTCCCACCTCTCCGAGGCCGGGCGGAAGTCAGGTGCTGGTGGCGTCTCCACGCCGAAGGAGTTCACCACTTCACCCGCCGTGGCACGCAGCATCGCGTCGGCGCGTTCGCCAGAGAGGCACGGGAAAACGGCAGCGAGGGCCTGGGCACGCGAATCTCCAGCGCCCAGGCAAATCGTGAAGCGGGCCGTTTCGCCCGGCGCAAGCGTTACCACCCGCCGGAGGGCGAGCACGGGGTCGAGCACGGCGCCCGTCGTGCCGCTGAGGGTTGCACGGCTTTCGAGGGAGATAGGATGGCGGCGCTCGCGTCCACGCCCCAGAAAGCGCATCCGGTCGGTTTCCCAGGTAGGACTGCTGTCCATGCCGGCGTCCGGCACAAAGGTGTGGGCAACGGCGAGAGGCACGTCGTCCGGGCTGCGCAGGCGGCGCTCGGCGACGAGCGCGTGCAGGCTCGCGTCGTAATCCGTCTGCACGAACAGTTTCGAAAAAGCCGGATGGCTGCGGTCGCCGCCGAACGTGTTGAGGACGGCCTCGGCGTACGTCGTGATTTCGATCTCGCGTGCCCGGCCCGAATGGTTGGTGAGTGTCAGGCGGCGCAGTTCGCAGTCGGCGTGGGGTGCCACAGCCACCACGACGCGGCTTTCGATGCCATTCTCGGTGCGGGTGAAGAGGGCCTGTCTCTCCGAGAAGTCTGCCCGGGCCTGCCGCGTGGCGCGCCACCACGCGCCCGACTCCACGTCGCGCAGGTAGAGTTCGGGGCCCTCGGCCTCTGCCGTCGGGTCGGGCGTGTAGCGGGTGAGGGCAAGGCCTTTGTAGGCCGCGTAGCCACCGCCGTCGGGCAACAGACACGTCTCGAACGGTCCGTTTTCGAGCAGCAAGGCGGAGGAGGACAGAGCGGGTTCGGTAGCAGGCATCGCGCGGAATCAGTAGTGGAATTGAACCAGGGTGGGCAGGGCGCGCAGGCGCACGCTGCCGTCGGGAGCGAGCACGGCGGGCGCGCCGTCGGCGGTGACGGTGCGGGCCGGGCCGTAGGGCGGGCGCAGCACGAGGCCGCCGGGCGGCAGCCGCAGGCCGGACGCGAAGGTGAACGTGAGCACGTCGCCATTGCGTTGCGCGTGGTAGCTCAGCGGCCCCCACCACGTGTGGAGCCCCTCGATGCGGACCCCCTCGGCGCTTCCGAGCCAGCCCCGTTTGAGGCCCGCACCCACGACGAGCGCGCCTTCGGCTTCGTCCTCGTAGGCGAAGAGGTCGAGGGCGGAGCGGATAAAGTCGCTGCCCACCCACGTGTGCGGCATGTCGCCGATAAAGCGGGGGGCGGAGGCGTCGCGCCAGACGACCTCGGCCCAGTGCTGCCAGTCGGCCGGGCGGCGGTCGGACATGAAGTAGTCGATGGCTTCGTGCGCCTCGTCCACCCGCCCCATGCGCACCAGCGTACCCACGACGCGCCACTCGTAAGGGGTGTAGGCGTCCCAGGCAATCGTGTCTGCGCGGCGCTGCCGGAAGTAGTCCATGTAGCGCGTGAACGTTGCCCCCAGCGCCTCGGGCAGCAGCCCCGCCTCGCCCGCGGGCGAAACGAGCGTGGTGGTGGAGGTGGCGTCGAAGTCGCCCAGTTCGACCGAGCCCGGCAGGTAAGCGATGCCCT
>CBDUBO010000663.1:0-1636 GCA_965365405.1 uncultured Rhodothermales bacterium
CGCGCTTTCCGGACATGAGCGAGCCGTACAGCGAAAAGCTCATCGCCGTGGCCGAAAAAGTCGCGCTGGATGAAGGCATCAAGCTCCAGCAGGGCGTGTACGTGGCCGTGACGGGCCCCAACCTCGAAACGCGCGCCGAGTACCGCTTTCTGCGCCAGATCGGGGCCGACGTGGTGGGCATGAGCACGGTGCCCGAGTGCATCGCGGCCCGGCACATGGGGCTGGACGTGATGGCGATCTCTGTAATCACGGACGAGTGCTTCCCCGAGTGCCTCGCGCCCGTGCACCTGCCCGAAATCCTCGCCGCCGCCGCCGAGGCCGAGCCCAAGCTGACGGCTATCGTGCGCGGCGTCGTGCAGGAGATCGGCGCGTAACGCCTCCATTCCGACATTGACCCGTAGGGACGTGCCGCGGCACGTCCCTACTTATTTCCAACGGCCAACCCCATGCAATTTCCCGTCGAAAAACGGTTCGATCACCCCGCCCTCGAAGCCGAGGTGTTGGACTGGTGGCGCGAAAAGCGCGTGTTCGAGCAGACCATCGAAGGGCGTCCGGATGCCCCGGCCTTCACGTTTTACGAAGGCCCCCCTACGGCCAACGGACGCCCCGGCATCCACCACGTGATGGCCCGCACGGTAAAGGACACGTTCTGCCGCTACAAAACCCTCAAAGGCTTCCGTGTGATGCGCAAGGCCGGCTGGGACACCCACGGCCTGCCCGTCGAAATCGAGGTCGAGAAGGCGCTGGGGCTGGAAGGGCGGCACCAGGTGGAAGCCTTCGGGCTCGAAGCCTACAACCGCGCCTGCCGCCAGAACGTGCAGCAGTACACCGCGCTGTGGAACCAGCTTACCGAGCGCATGGGCTACTGGGTGGACCTGGACAATCCCTACGTCACCTTCCACAACGAATACATCGAATCGGTGTGGTGGCTGCTCAAGCAGATGTTTGATAAGGATCTGCTCTACCAGGGCTACAAGATCCAGTGGTACAGTCCGGGCACGGGCACCGTGCTGTCGAGCCACGAGGTGGCGCAGGGTTATAAAGAGGTGCAGGACGCGAGCGTGTACGTGCGTTTCCCCGTGGTGGAGGAGGACGACACCGCCTTTCTCGCGTGGACGACGACACCGTGGACGCTGCCCTCGAACACGGCCCTCGCCGTCAACAAAAACCTGCCTTACGCGAAGGTGCGGCTGGCCGACGGCTCACACCTCATCCTGGCCGAAAAGCGGTTGGAAACGCTCAAAGCCGACTACGAAGTCGTTGAGCGCATGACGGGGGCCGACCTGTTGGGATTGCGCTACCACCCGCCCTTTACCCACTTCCGCGACGAAGCCGGGGCAGAAGCGGCGTGGCGCGTCATCCACGCCGATTTCGTCAACGACGACGACGGCACGGGCGTGGCGCACGAAGCGCCGGCCTTCGGCGCGGACGATTACAGCGCCGTCGTGCAGCAGGAGGGGATGCCGCTGTTCAACCCCATCAACTCCGACGGCACCTTTACCGAGGCCGTCCCACTCGTGGCCGGGCTGGACTTCAAAGCCGCCGACCGGCCCATCATCCGCGACCTGAAGGCACGCGGGCTGCTCTACCGCGAGGAAAGCTACCTCCACAACTACCCGCACGACTGGCGCAAGGG
>CBDUBO010000664.1:0-1627 GCA_965365405.1 uncultured Rhodothermales bacterium
TCCGCGTGCCCGTGCCGGACGGCTCCATCACCGACTTCACCGCCGTCGTGCGCAAAGAGGCCTCGGCTGAGGACATCAACGCTGCGTTCCAGCAGGCGGCCCAGGGCGCGATGAAGGGCGTACTCGAATACAGCGACGAGCCGCTCGTCTCCGCCGACATCATCCACAACCCGCACTCGTGCATTCTCGACAGCGACAGCACGATGGCGACGGGCAAGCTCGTCAAGGTCGTCGGCTGGTACGACAACGAGTGGGGCTATTCCAACCGCACGGTGGACGTGGCCAAGCTGCTCATGGATAAGGCCAACAGCTGATCCCGTTCGCGCTGCCTTACTCAGACCCTCCGAGGTGCCCCGCGCCTCGGAGGGTTTTTCACGACCGTATCTTCCACGCAAACACCGAGATACGATGGAAACGCTCGCTCAGCCCGTTGCACTCGAAAAGGCATTCGCGCCCTTCCGCGAGAACATCGTTGGCCTCGATCACCGCTTCGAGACGCCTTACGGCACGCAGCGCCTCGTATATGCGGACTGGATCGCGTCGGGGCGGCTCTACCGGCCCATCGAGGAGAAGATGCTGGACGAGGTGGGGCCGTTCGTCGCCAACACGCACACCGAAACGACGCTCACGGGCACGCTCATGACGCAGGCGTACCGCGCGGCGCGGCAGCGCATCAAAAAGCACGTCAACGCCGGGCCGGACGACGTGCTCGTGGTGGCAGGCACGGGCATGACGGGCGTCATCAACAAGTTTCAGCGCATCCTGGGCCTCAAGGTGTGCGAGGGGCTCAAGCCTTTTACGCATGTGCCCGAAAAGGAGCGTCCGGTCGTGTTCATCACGCACATGGAGCACCACTCCAACCAGACCTCGTGGCTCGAAACCATCTGCGACGTGGTGTGCATCGAGCCGGACGAGCAGGGCCTGGTGGATCCCAACCGGCTCGAAAGCGCGCTCCAGCGGTACCGGGATCGCCCGCGCAAGATCGGCGCGTTCTCGGCGTGCTCGAACGTGACGGGCATTCAGCCACCTTACCGCGCCCTCGCCCGCATCATGCACGAGGCCGGCGGGCTGTGTTTCGTGGACTTCGCGGCCTCCGCGCCGTACGTGGACATAGACATGCACCCGGCCGATCCGCTCGAAAAGCTGGATGCCGTGCTGTTTTCGCCGCACAAGTTTCTGGGCGGGCCGGGCACACCGGGCGTGCTCGTGTTCGACGCGGGCCTCTACCACAATCAGGTGCCCGATCATCCCGGCGGTGGCACCGTCAGCTTCACGAACCCGTGGGGCCTGCACGCCTACTTCAAGGACATCGAGGCGCGCGAAGACGGGGGCACGCCGGGCTTTTTGCAGACGATGCGGGCGGCGATGGCCATCGAGGTGAAGGACCAGATGGGGACAGAGAAGATGCTGGCGCGCGAGCACGAACTCCTCCAGAAAGCCCTGCCGCGCCTGCGCGCCGTGCCCGGCCTGCACGTGCTGGCGGACGCGCATGAAAGCCGGCTGGGCGTCGTCTCGTTCTTCGTCGAGAACGTCCACTTCAACCTGTTCGTGCGCCTGCTCAACGACCGCTTTGGCGTGCAGGTGCGCGGCGGCTGCTCGTGCGCGGGCACCTACGGCCACTACCTGC
>CBDUBO010000665.1:0-1623 GCA_965365405.1 uncultured Rhodothermales bacterium
GTGATCCGCGGACGGCATGCCGGGCCGACGGCTTTCGTGATGGCCGCCCTGCACCCGTCCGACACGAAAGAGGCGACCGAGGCGGATTTCCACGCGGTAGCCGCCCTCGCCGCCGATCCGCGCGTGGTGGCCGTGGGCGAGAGCGGGCTCGACCACTACTGGGATCGGTCGTTCGACGGCAAACAGGAAGATTTCTTCCGTCGCCACATCCGCCTGGCCGCCCACGTGGACAAGCCGCTCATCCTGCACAACCGCCAGGCCGACGCCGACCTGCTGCGCGTGCTGCGCGAGGCACGCGGGTTGCTGAGCAATCCTGAAAAGCTGCGGGGCATCTTTCACTGCTTCGGCGGCCCGGCCGAAACCGCCGACGCAGCCCTGGAACTCGGTTTTCTGCTGGGCATCGGCGGCACGCTGACGTACAAAAACAGCGGCGTCGTGGACAGCATCCGGCACGTGCCGCTGGAAAAGCTCGTGCTCGAAACCGACGCGCCCTTTCTCGCGCCCGTGCCGCACCGGGGCAGGCGCAACGAGCCGGCCTACGTGCGCCACGTAGCCGAACACTTGGCGCAGGCTCGCGACCTGACGGTGCGCGAAGTAGCGCGTGCCACCTCTGCCACCGCCCGCCGCCTTTTCGGACTGCCCGATGCGTCGCCCGCAGCGTAGGAGCGTAGCGCGCTGCGCCCCTACGCCCTACTGCGGATTGCGCTCGCCCCTGCCGCTGAGCGCGTACCAGTCCACGTTACGCGACACGTACATCACGATGCCGAGAATGAGGAGCAAGCCCAGGCTGCCCAGCAAGAGGGCGTACGCCTCGGCTTGCAGAAGCACGAAAAAGTAGCCGTAGAACACCACGAGCAGCGCCGTCACGATGGCGGCGTAGCGCCACGAGTGGAAAATGGCGCGCGTGTAGAGCAGGATGAGGCTGAGCACCGAGAGGGCCGCCAGCACGTAGGCCATGTTGAAGCGCATGTACTCGGCAAACGAGAGCAGCAGCAGGTAAAACAGCGCCACGGCGCAGCCCACGAGCAGATACTGAAGCGGGTGCGTGCGCCGCTTGCCCAGAATCTCGACGAAGAAAATGGTGACGAACGTCAGAATGAGGCAGAGCAGACCGTATTCGGCTGTGCGCATCGTTTTCTGGTACTCGTCGAGCGGCAGCAGCAGCCGCACGCCGAACGCGCCCAGCGAGCGCCCGGCTCCGGCCATCTCCACGCCTCGCTCCATCATGTAGTCGCCACCCATTTCGTCGCGAGGGAGCGCGCCCGTAAACACTTGCGGGTAGTTGCGGTTGAGGTAAAGCACGTTCCACCGGGCGTCGAAGCCGGCGTCAGTGACTGTGCTTTCCTCGGGCAGAAAGCTGCCCGTGAACGAGGGCGTGCCCCAGTCTCCCCGGACGCGAACGCCGGTTTCCTTGCCCAGCGGCGCAAACGCGAGGCGCGTGCTGCCGTTGAGTTGCAGGCGGAGGCTGAAGGCGTGCCCGGACGAATCGCGCCCCAGCGCGACGGGAAAGCTCAGGCCCGTCTCGAACAGGTCGGTGGTGGGAACACCCGGCTGCGCTTCCACCGCTTGTCCGTCCCACGTGAGCGAAGCCAGCGACTTGAGGCCCGTCAGGTCGGAGATGCC
>CBDUBO010000666.1:0-1618 GCA_965365405.1 uncultured Rhodothermales bacterium
AGCCCGGCCCACTCCATCGGCGTGACGATGTCCCAGTGGTGGAACACGAGCACGAGCGCGAACACGAGCGGGTAACCGAAAAAGACGAACAGGTGGACGAGGTAGGGCGCGGCCAGCGCGTATCCCCGCCACTCGTTTTTTTCGTTTGGGGAAAGCGTCTTCGCCACCTTCCCCGCGTGGGACGGGGACGGCTGCCCCGCCATCTCCTCGACGGCGCGGGGGGTGAGTTTGGTTTCTTCGGCCAGCGTGGTCATCGGCGGCTCCAGTCCTGGATGAGGCGGATGCGCGATTGGGCCTGCTCGGTGGCCTCGGCGGGCGTAGAGGCGCTGTAAAGCACGCGCTCGAAACTCTGCGCGAGCGCGTCGAGGGTTTCCTGAAGGTTGGGCACGCTGTCCACGCCGCGCGTGTGCGGGGCCTGCATGGCAAAGCGCTGGACGGCCGGGTTCGCAGCGAAAAAGTCCGCCAGTTCGGGGTCTTCGAGCAGCCCGTCGCGCAAGGGGATCTGGTTCGTCATCCGGACGAGCAGCCGGTCGGCTTCGGGGGAGACGAGAAACTGCGCGAACTGCCACGCCTCGCGCGGGTGGCGCGTGGTGGCGAAGACGGCGATGTTCTTGTAGTCGCCGTAGGTGACGACGGGCCCTGTGTGGTTGTCCGGCACGGGCACGGGGGCGTAATCGTATTCCAGGCCCGGCGGCGCGTTTTCCTTCAGCCACGCCGCCGTCCACGGCCCGGTGAACTCGGTGGCGATGCGGCCCGCGGCAAAGGCATTGCCCTGGAGCGTCGAGCGCGGGAAGTAACCGTTCTCGTAGAGCGTCTGAAAAAAGCCGAACACCTGGTTGGCGGCTTGCTCTTCCAGGGCAATCTCACCGTGGCGGAAAAGCGTTTCTCCGCCCGAAGCGGCGATGTAGAGCGGATAGAAATCAAAGTACCGCTGCCACCAGATAGGGCGGATGTCGCGCGCGCCCATCCACCGGTCGGTCTGCCCGTCGCCATCGGTGTCCCTCGTGACGCGCTCGGCAGCCTGGACGAACGCGCTGTAGGTACGCGGCGGCTCCGTTACGCCCGCCTCGCGCAGCATCCCCTTGTTGTAGAGCATCATGATGGGATTGGCCTTCCACGGAATCTGGTAGAAGTGTCCATCGTCGCTCCGGAAGCGCTCGTGGAGGGCAGCAGGCACGCGCCCGTCGAGAAAATCCTGGAAGCCCGGCAGCGTGTCGAGCGCGAGCACGCCGCCGGCGCGGACGAAGTCGCTCAGGATGCCCGGCCAGATGTTGGAGCACACGTCGGGCGTCGTCCCGGCGACGATGGCGGCCAGGAGCACTTCTTCGCTGGACTGCCCGGCGGGGAGCGGCTGCACCGTTACCTGCACGCCGGGGTTTTCGGCGTTCCACTTTTCGGTGAGCACGCGGGCCAGCTCGCGCTCCTGCGGGTTCTGGCTCGACCAGTACACCAGCCGCACGATGCCGTCGGCGGGGGTGGCCGCGTCGCGGCTGCCGCCCCGGCAGCCCGCGAGAACGAGCACGATCAGCAGCAACATCAGGCGGTTCATTCGCTCGTGTTCTAAAACCCGACGCTCAGACCGACGACGTGGATGCCGCCGAGCCGCCCGAACTGGCGG
>CBDUBO010000667.1:0-1614 GCA_965365405.1 uncultured Rhodothermales bacterium
CAGCTCGGGCCGGGCGCCGTCGTCCGGATCACCGGGTCCATCGCTCATGCCGATACAGAGGTTTGGTCGCGCTGCAACGCGACGGCCTGCCGGGAGTGCCCGGTGGGGATGGTTGGAAGGTTAGAGGTTTGCCATTTGTCATTCCTCACTCGCCACTCGTCATTTGTCACGTTGCACGCCGCAGCCGCGCGGCAAAGGCCCCATCGGTGCCAGTTCGGTGCGGGAGCGCAGCATAGTAGCCCTCCGGCGTCACCACGGTGGCAGGCACGAAGGGCCCGGCGCTTTCCACGTCGAACTCCGGGTGGGCCGCCTGGAAGCGTGCCACCTGCGCCTCGTTCTCCTCCCTTTCGATAGAGCACGTGCTGTACACGAGCCGCCCCCCGGGGCGCACCATGCGCGCGGCAGCATTCAGGAGGCGCTCCTGAAGTGCCGTCAGCGCCGTCAACTCCTCCGGCGTCCGGTTCCAGCGCAGGTCGGCGCGCTTGGCCAGCACCCCCGTCCCTGAACACGGCGCGTCGAGCAGCACGGCGTCGGCCTGCGCGCCCTGCGCGGCCCGCTCCTCGACGCCGCCCACGATCGTTTCGACGCTGCCGAGGCCGTGCAGGCGCGCCGCCTTTTCTACCAGCCCCAGCCGAGCCGCGTGAACGTCGGAGGCGACGACGCGCCCCGCACCCGCCATTTGCTGCGCGGCGTAGAGGGCCTTGCCCCCCGGCGCGGCGCACACGTCAAACACGGTTTCGCCCGCCTGCGGATCGAGCACGCGCACGACGAGGCCCGCCGCCTCGTCCTGCACGGCGCAGCGCCCCTCGGCCAGCCACCCCGCCTCGATAATCGGTTGGAGGCGCGGCACGCGGACGAAGTCGTCCAACAGCGGACTCGGCGTGAAGTCCAGTTCCAGCGCCCGCAGGCTTTCCTGAAAAGCTTCCGGCGACTGCTGCAGCGTGTTGACGCGGACGCCGTAAATGGGGCGCGTGTTGTTGTGGACGAGCAGGGCCCGCGTCTCGTCCGGCCCGAACCGGTCCAGCCAGCGCCGCACCAGCCACGTCGGATGCGAGTGCCGCACGGCCAGGTCGCGCGCCAGGCTGCCGGTGTCGGGTTCGGGCAAGGCGTCGCGCTGCCGCAGCGCGGCACGCAGCACCGCGTTCACGAGCCCGGCGGCACCGGGCCGCACGCGCTGCCGGGCCAGGCGCACGGCCTCGTGGACGGCAGCGTGCGGCGGCGTGCCAAGAAAGAGCAGGTCGTAGATTCCGAGCCGAAGCACCTGGCGCAGACGCGGCTCCATCGCATCCAGGTCGCCCCGGTAGAAATGGCTGAGCAGGAAATCGAGGTAGCGGCGCTGCCGTGTCACGCCCGCCTCGAACTCGGTTGCCAGGCGCTCCTCGCGCGGGTCGGAAGGCACTCCGCTGGTGCTCAGGCCCACAAACGCGCCCGTCTGCTCGATGCGGTCGAGGGCGTCGAGGGCGAGGCGGCGGGCGCTGGGGGCTTGATCACTGGTCATTTGTCCTTGCTCACTCGTCGCTGGCTATCAAGATATCGCAAGACGGAGGTCGAGCCTGTCAGAAACCGCCCCCTTTGAGGGGGCTCCCGCGTCAGCGGGTGGGGGTGTCTACGCGG
>CBDUBO010000668.1:0-1614 GCA_965365405.1 uncultured Rhodothermales bacterium
GCGTCCGTCAGCAGGGCCGCCGTCGGCGCATCGGCCAGGGTGGCAGGTAGGCTCAGCAGCAGCACGTGCGTCTCAGGCGACAGCCGGATCAGCGCGGCGTCGAGAGCGGGCTCGGTTTCGGGTGCGGGCGTGGTGTGCAGCGCCTGCCGGAGCCTCGCGATTTCCGCCTGCTGCGCGCTGCCGGGAAGGCTGGAGAGGTCGTGGCGCGCAAATCCCACCGAGGCGTCGGCCCCGATCACCTGGAGCGGGAAGGTCATGCCCGGCAGCCGCTGAAAGCCCGTGCGGAGGATTTCGTAGCGCGCCGCGAGCGTGCCGAGCGCCCGCTCGACGCTGTCGGCTGCTACGGGCCCGGAGATCTCGACCGTAGCCGTCGTGCGGGCGGGCCGGCCCTCGCTGCGGGCGCGGGCAAAGAGGTGCCGCTGCTGCGGCGAGAGCGGGAAGCCCTCGACGGCTTCATCCTGCGCGCCGGGGTCGGCAGCGTGTTCGTCTTGTTGCATTTAGGCAGAGGAGGCTTGGCCCGAATGGGGTTCGGTCATGGCGGCCAGCACTTCGCGCTCGCCTTTGTACGGCTCGCGGGCGTGCGCGACGGTCATGTTGTTGAGCATCATGATGTCGCCTTCCTGCCACGGGAAAGCGTACGTCTCGGCCTCGTACGCTTCGAACAGATGGGCGACGGTTTCGTCCGCGATGGGCGTGCCGTCGCCGTAGTAGGTGTTGTAGGGCAGGCCGTCCTCGCCAAACGTCTCCACCAGGCGGCGGCGGATTTCGGGCTCCCGCGCCGAGACGTGGAAAAAGGCGGCGTGGTTGAACCAGACCTTTTCGCCCGTGTGGGGGTGCGTGCGCACCGCCGGGCGCACCTGCCGCGTCCGCAGCCGGTCGCCGTCTTTCCACTCGAACGCGATCTCGTTCTGGCGGCAGTAGGCCTCGACCTCGTCCCGGCTTTCGGTCTGGTACACCTCCTGCCACGGCAGCCCGAAGCCGTCGTTGTAGTTGCGCACGTACATCACGCCCTTTTCCTCGAAGCGCGCCCGCACGTCGGGGTCTATGCGCCCGTAGACGCGGGCGACGTTGGCGATGGGCGTGGCCCCGCCCTCGTCGGCGGCCCTGGTGCAGCAGAAGAAGATCTTGAGCGGCCACGTGACCCAGTACGTGCCCTCGTTGTGCAGGTTGATGCGCTCCTCGGACGGGTAGATTGTGGACGTGTACACGTTCGTGCCCCGCGCCAGGCGGGGCGTGGAGCGGTCGCGGTACGTCATCAGCCCGCCCTCGGAGGTGGCGATGGCGAAGGCCTCGAAGCTGGCAGAGGTCTGCGGCCCGAAGCCGCGAAAGAGCAGTCCGCCGTGCTGCATCAGCCATTTGTCTATCTCGTCGTGGTGCTCGCGCGCCCACGTCAGCAGGTCCACGCCCTCGGTGGCAGGCTGCACCACGAGCGGCAGCGGATGGTCGCCCATCGGCGCGGTTTTGACCAGTTCGGCGGTGGAAACGCGGACGGCCTGGCGGCGGGCGGCCCCGATGCCGGCAAGAGAAGGGCCTTTTCGTTCGGGCAGGTTCATGGCGGTAGGGATTTGAAGGTCAGCGGGCGGGGCGGGGCCTCAGCGACCTGAGTTTCTCGAC
>CBDUBO010000669.1:0-1613 GCA_965365405.1 uncultured Rhodothermales bacterium
CTGTGCGCGACGGGGCCGAGAGCGCCCCTCAACGAGACGGCCGTCGTGATGAACGGGGCCGATGCGCGCACGCTCGCGCACGAGTTCGGCCACATCCTGATGAACACGTTCAGCGGGCACCGCGTGGTGCCCACCAACCTGCTGCACCCCACGCCCGGCTCGGTCGGCGCGGCCACCGATCTCGCGCCGGTGCAGTGTGACATCCTCCACGAGCGGGCCTGACGCCTTTTTGATTCCCCATGAAAGCTGCCCCACAAGTCCAGACGAAAGCAGAAAATGCGCCTCGCCTCAGCCAGGCTCCGCGCGGCGTGTTGCAACGCGCGTGCGGCTGCGGTGGCAAGGCAGGTGTGTCGGGCGCGTGCGCAGACTGCCGCCGCAAGCGCGCTGCAAAGGAACAGGGGGAATCCTTCCAGGCGGGGCTCCGGGTGGGTTCGCCGGGCGACCGGTTCGAGCAGGAGGCCGATAAGTTCGCGGCGCAGGCCATGCAGGCGGCACGCCAAGCCGCGCTGGCAAAACAGACGGGTGGGCTGTCGGGCCGCGACGAGGACGAGGAGATGGTGGGCGGGCTCAGCCGCCGCCCCGGCGTGGCAGCGCGCAAAGAGAAGCCCGGCGCGTCGTCCCTATCCGCTGTCCGGCAAATGCCCGCGTTTGCAGAAGAAGAGCGCGGGCAGCCTCTACCGGATGCGGCACGCCGCCTGTTCGAGCCTTTGCTGGGCCACCACCTGAACCGGGTGCGCATCCACGCCTCGCCCGATGCCGCGCGGCAGGCGGAGGCGGTGGGGGCCCGCGCCTTTGCCACGGGCCGCTCCATCGTGTTCAACCGGGGCGAGTACCGGCCCGCTGACCCGGCGGGGTTGCACCTGCTGGCACACGAACTGGCTCACGTGGTGCAGCAGGGGGCCGTACCCGCCGCGCGCACTGCCACGGCGGCATCGCCTGTTTCCGCTGCCCAGGCCCCGCCGAGCGTGCAGCGCGACCTGGCGCGTCCGCTGCCGAACCCCGGTGCCGAGCCAGACGTGCTCACGGAGGCCGAGATCGAGGCCGCCATTCGCTACAACGAGCGGCGGTTTCAGGACCCGTACACCGTCCGCACCATCCGCGACGTGCTCGGCATCGCCCCTGTCCCCGCCGTCATAGACGAGGCGTTCGTGCAGGCCGTGGTGCGGTGGCAGGCCGAGAACAACTTGACGCAGGACGGCAAGGTAGGAGCCACCACGACGGCACCGCTCATCGCCGAATTGCAAGCGGAAAACCTGCCCGACCTGGTGCAGCAGGTGCGTCTGGACAACATGGTGGAGGCAAACACCATCGGCGGGCCTACCTACAACGATTGCAGTGCGCTGCCTCGCTTCCGATGGGACGTGGGCCTGCGTACGACGATGCGCAACGGCTTCATCATCCAGCGCATCGACAACGGCTGGAATCCGGCCATGTGCAACGGCGCGGCCTACCCCGGCCCCAACCCGACACCGCGCTACTGGGAAGCGTGGCAGGTGAATGGAGCCGGCACCGTGACGCCGAGCAATGGCGCGCTCCACGACCGCTGGCAACGCTTTTTCGTGGCTGGTTCGCGTGGCACGTGGAGCATGCGCGGGCGCTTCTACACCGTGCGG
>CBDUBO010000670.1:0-1604 GCA_965365405.1 uncultured Rhodothermales bacterium
GGCGTCAACAAGCTGCGCGCCGCAGACCGCTCGTTTGTCGTCATCACGCACTACCAGCGCCTGCTCAACTACATCGTGCCGGACGTGGTGCACGTGCTCGTGGACGGACGCATCGTCAAGACGGGCGGGCGCGACCTCGCGCTCGAACTCGAAGAAAAGGGCTACGACTGGATCCGCGAGCACGCCACCGTGCCCGCGTGACTCCATTGCGGATTTGGAATCGGGGATTGCGCCGCGTGATAGCCGCAGCGCCCCATCAAATCCGCAATCTGCCATCCGCAATCCGCAATCTCCTGAATGATTTCCCCCCCTGACACCGACGCTACGCCCCTCGACCGCCTGATGCAGCAGTTCGAGGCGCTCGACGGTCACGCGCTCAACGGCACCAACACGCGCCTGCAAGGGCTGCGGCGGGCCAGCCTGGGCCGCGTGCAGACGATGGGCCTGCCCACGCGCCGCAGTGAGGCGTGGAAGTACACGCCCATCGAAAAGCAGTTCAGCCAGCCCTTGCGCGTGGTGGCCGGGGCGTCCCAGCCCTGGGGCACCGCGGACGACGTGGACGCGGCGCTCGTGCCCGGCCTGGACGCGCACGTGGCCGTACTCGTCAACGGGGCGTTTCAGCCCGCGCTTTCGCGCATCGGCGCGCTGCCCGCCGGCACCCTGCTCCTGGGCCTCAAAGCGGCACTCGATGAACACACGGCGCTCGTGGACGCCCACCTCGACCACTACACCCGCCGCGACGACGACGTGTTCGCCGCCCTGAACACGGCGTTTCTGACGGATGGACTGTTTCTCTACGTGCCCCGTGGCACAGCGCTCGAAAAGCCTGTTCACATCGTTCACCTCATCGAAGGGCGCGAGCGCCTGCTGGTGCAGCCGCGCGTGCTCGTCGTGGCCGAGGAGAACAGCGAGGTGATCGTGCTGGAAACGACGCGGGTGGGCACCTCGGAAGGGCTCGTCAACAGCGTAGCCGAGTTCGGCATAGGGCCGCACGCGCGCGTGACGCACTACCGGGTGCAGCACGAAGGCGAAAACGTGTCGCACGTAACGGCGACGGAGGCGCGGCAGGCACGGCAGTCCGTCTTTACGACGACGACGATCACGCTTTCCGGGCAGGTGGTGCGCAACAACGCGCGGGCGGTGCTGGACGGCGAGCACGGCGAGTCGCACCTCTACGGCCTGTTTCTGGCCGACGGCAAGACGCACGTGGACAACGCCACCTTTCTCGACCACGCCCAGCCCAACTGCGACTCCAACGAACTCTACAAAGGCGTGCTCTGGGACGACGCGAAGGGCGTCTTCAACGGCAAGGTGCTGGTGCGCCCCGACGCGCAGAAGACCAACGCCTACCAGTCCAGCCGCTCCATCGTGCTCAGCGACAACGCCGAGATGTACTCCAAGCCCGAACTGGAGATTTACGCCGACGACGTGAAGTGCTCGCACGGCGCGGCCACGGGCAAGCTCGACCCTGACGCCCTTTTCTACCTGCGCGCGCGCGGGCTCGACGAGACGCAGGCGCGGGCGCTGATGCTGCTCGCCTTTGCCCGCGACGTGACGGACACCATCGCGCTCCAGCCCCTCCACGACTGGCTCGACGCGCACCT
>CBDUBO010000671.1:0-1595 GCA_965365405.1 uncultured Rhodothermales bacterium
ACGACGACATCGGCAGCAAGATCAGCAGCGTCGCCCTCCAGCTCGACCTCGCCGCGCGCACCGCCGAGCTGCCCGAAGGCCACCGCGACTACCTCCGCACCCTTTCCGAGCAGGCGCGCTCCGTCGTGGGCGACCTGCGCGACATCGTGTGGCTCGTGGACAGCGGGCGCGACACGCTGGGCGACGTGGTGGCGCGCATGGAGCAGGCGGGGCCCACTCTGCTGCCGGGTGTGCGGCTGCGCTTCCGCCACGAGGCTGTCAGCCAGCCCGGTCTCGTGCTGCCAATGGAGACGCGCCGTAACCTGTACCTGTTCTTTAAAGAGGCGCTGCACAACGCCGCCCGCCACGGGCAGCCCACGCAGGTGGACGTGCGCCTGGGCGAACTCGCCGGCCACCTCCACCTGACCGTCCAGGACGACGGGCATGGCTTCGACCCCGCGACGGTCGCGCCCGGACGCGGCCTCGCCACCCTCATGCGCCGCGCCGAGGCCCTGCAGGGCCATGCTCGCATCGAAAGCGTGCCGGGCGCGGGCACGACGGTCACGCTGGACGTGCCTGACCTGCGCAGCGAGCTGGACGACACGCAAGACACCCATGACTGATACCACCTCGCTCTGGATCGTCGAGGACGATCCGACCTACCGCAATGCCTTGTTGCTGCTGCTCGGCAGCGCTTCTACGACGCGCTGCGACGCGGCCTACCCGTCGTGCGAGGCGGCTCTCGAAGCCGCCCGGAAGGCCGAAAACCACCCTGACGTGGTGCTGCTCGACATCAACCTGCCTGGCATGAGTGGGCTCGAAGGGCTCGCCGGGCTCAAAACGCTCCTGCCGCAAAGCCGCATCCTGATGCTCACCAACCGCGACGACGCCGCCACCATCTACGCCTCGCTGCGCAGCGGTGCGTCCGGCTACCTGCTCAAAAGCGCGGGCGTGGACGAGATTCTGTCGGCCATTGCGCAGGCGCAACGCGGCGGTACGCTGATGCCCGCTCCGGTGGCGCGTCAGGTGCTCACCTTTTTCCAGTCTGCCACGCTGCCCGAAAGCGAGGCTGACGGGTACGGCCTCACCGAGCGCGAAATCGAGGTGCTCAACGAGATGGCGGGCGGGTACTCGCAGCGCGAAATCGCCACGCGCCTGTTTCTAAGCCCGCACACCGTGGACTCGCACATCCGCCACATCTACGAAAAGCTGCACGTCAGCTCCGGCATCGAGGCCGTCGCCAAAGCCCTCCGCGAGCGCCTCATTCAGTGAGCCGTTGCCGCACGGCAGTCGTCAGGATTCGTCCTCGCCCTCGCTCTCGTCTGCCTCGTCGTCGCTGTCGGCCTCATCCTCGATGGAGGTGTTGCCCTCGTCCGTGTCCGGGCCGAAGTCGTCCTCATCCTCGATGACGCGGGCGGGCGGGCGAGCGGGCGTCACGTCCGGCGGCATGGCGACAAGCGTGTAGATGGTGCCCAGGTGATGCTCCCCAGTAGCTGCAATCTCGCCGCTGTTGACGAGGGCGCGGGCCACCTCGAAGGCGCACATCTCGTAGCCCTTCTCACGCGAGTAGAAGTTGGCCGTGCGCTTGCCCTTGCCCACGATGAGGACGTAGCCGC
>CBDUBO010000672.1:0-1584 GCA_965365405.1 uncultured Rhodothermales bacterium
CCCCGCCAGCCCATACGCGCTGCACCGCTCGCAGCAATCGCTGCGTTTGACCGTGGACACGGAGCGCAACGGCCGCGAGGAAGCGCTTGGCGATGTCATCGACGGTCCACGCTTCCGCTGGGCGGCCCGCCTCTCGGCCACCTTCCCCTACGTATCGCCCCTGGCGCGTCCCTACCCGCTCGACACGGTGCACGTGCGCACGCCCTCCAACGCAGCGCTCGACCCGGCTACGCTACGCTACCACTTTGCCGATGGCGGCTACTACGACAACGACGGCGTGACGACGGCGCTCGAAGTGCTCGGCGCGCTGCTGGCCGTGCGCAAGACGCGCATCAAACGCATCGTGATCGTTCAGATCCAGCTCCAGCGCGACGAGCAGATCAGGACGAGCAGCGACGCAGGCGCGGGACGCGCGCTTTTGGGCCCGCTCACCACTTCGCTCAGCGTGCAATTCCGGTCGCAGAGCGACCGTAACCGGCTGGCCCTTGCCCAGTTCAAGACGCTGTGGAGCCGAGAGGGCGTCGTCGTGGACACCGTGCGCTTCGTGCTGCCTGAAACCCGCACCGTGCCTTGCGAAACCGGCACAGACGGCTGTGTAAATGGGATGCGGGAGGAGCGCTTTCGCATCCCCCTGTCGTGGCAACTCACGCGGGCCGAGGAGGCAGCCATTGCCCAGACTTGGGACCAGTACCGCGGCTCCGCGACCACCCTGCTCCACCGGCGCGTACCTGCGCCATCCTACCCCGACACATCCGGCGCCGAGCGCTGAGGCTCAGCCGTCGCCTTCGAGCACGTAGCTCAGGAAGTCGCTGGCTGTGCCGAAGGGCTGGCCGTTGGGGACGACGAAGGCAGAGACGGCGTGGATGAGCCCTTCGGCCTGCTGCGGCACCTGGGCGCGCATCCGCTCCTTCAGGCGGGTGAAGAAGGCGTGCTGCTCTTCGGGGCGCGTGCCTTCCAGAAACACCACCATGCGCTCGCGCTCGGCGTCCACGAAGGCGTCGTCCTGCCCCTGCAACGCTTCGAGAACGAGGTCGGAGAGCACCTCGAAGTCGAAGGGACTCTGGCGGGCGGACGGCTCGATGCGCAGCGCGATGAGCAAGAAGGGCGCACCGTCGGCATCGCGCCGCTGGAAGTGCTGCTGGAGGCGCGCGGCAAAAGCCTCGCGGTTGGGCTGAGGCGGGGCGCTGAAGCTGGTGCGCGGGGATTGGGGCGCGGGGGCCCAACCCGGTATGCTGGACGTGATGTAGCTCCCCGTCCGGTGCACCGGCGACGGCTCCCACGACGGCTCCGGCGCCGCAGGCGAAGCCGGCCGGGCTGGGTGTGCAGCCGGCGGCGGCACTGCGGGCCGCGCGGGGGAGGCAACAGAAGGTGCGGCGGAAGCCGGCTGCGCCTCGCCCCCCAGCCGCACGGCGGGTGTGGCAGGGCGCGGGCGGGCTTCGCGGGCACCCCCCAGCGGCACCGCCTGATAGCTCGCCGAAACGGCGGGCTCGGGCACGGCCTCGGCGCCCTCTACGGCTGGCGCGACATCCCCGGTTTGCGGCGCGTTCACCGGCAGGGCGGCGGGCCGAATGGGCTCGGCGCCAG
>CBDUBO010000673.1:0-1583 GCA_965365405.1 uncultured Rhodothermales bacterium
ACCACGTCGGCCTGGAGCACGGCGTCCATGAGGCGGGGGCGCTTGCCGGCCAGCTCGCGCGCCTTTGCCCTGCGCTTGCCCTTGAGTTGCGGGTCGCCTTCGGAGTCCTTCGCCTCCTTTTTCACCTCTTCCGTCGTCATCTTCAGTTCGTTCCAGCGCTGCCGCTTCTCGAACACGAAGTCGAGCACGGCCAGCACCAGCAGCGCGCCCACGGCGCGCATCGCCAGCCCCATCGTCCACGCGCCCACCTGCACCAGCATCGCCGGCACGGCCATCCGGTGCAGGCCGAGGATTTCGGGGATGAGGTCGCGGACGTAGAAAAACGCGATCAGCCCGACGACGACGAGCTTGAACATCGCCTTGCCGGCCTCGAAAAGCCCCTTTTTCGAGAAGATGCGCTTGAAGCCCTCGACCGGGTTGACGCGGTTGAACTTGGGCGCGATGCCCTTCATCGTCACGTTCACACCCGACTGCATGGCGCTCAGGCCGACGGCCAGAAACGCGAGCGTGCCCAGCAGCGGCGCGAGCACGAGCAGCATCCGCAAGGCGATCTCGGCCATCAGGCCAGGCACCGTCTCTACCGTCAGTTCCACGCTGCCGGACTGGAGAAACAGCCGCGTGGCCAGGTCCTGCAGATGGGAAAAGCCGTACGGCGTGCCGATGAGCAGCACGGCCAGCCCGCCGGCCAGCATTCCCACGGTCAGGATTTCGCGTGACCGCAGGACGTTGCCGTCCTCCCGCGCCTGCCGCAGGCGTTGCTCGGAGGGGTCGTGGACTTTTTGGTCCTTTTCGGGCTTGTCGGACAACGGGCGTGGGGGTTGCCGCACGTCCGTAGAAAATTGCAGGCCGTCGCCGCTGCGCCGCTGCGGGGCGGTGTTTCCGCCTCCGTTCGGCAAAAGGATTCGCCCGCGCCGGGCAAGGTTTTCCCCAACCCCCAGTTATCGGCTCTACGTTATGCCTTCTTAACCGGCAGGCGCGATCTTCCGCCTTTTCCCCTCCCGAACGCCATGAAAGCACGCCTCCTCTTCGCCTGTGTCGAGAACAGCAACCGCAGCCAGATGGCCGAGGCGTTTGCTCGAATGCACGGCTCGGACGTGGCCGAGGCGTTTAGCGCGGGCAGCCAGGCCAGCGGCCAGGTCAACCCGAAGGCCGTCGCGGCGATGCGCGAGAAGGGCTACGACCTCACCACGCACCGCTCCAAGACGCTCGACGAGGTAGAGGGGCCGTTCGACTACGTGATCACGATGGGCTGCGGCGAAGCGTGTCCGTTCGTGGCGGCCCGCCGCCGCGAGGACTGGGCGCTCGAAGATCCCAAGACGCTGCCCCCCGAAGCCTTCAACCGCGTCCGCGACAGCATCGAGCGCCGCGTGCTCGCCCTGCTGGACGAGGTGCGGCAGCGCGCCTGATCACGACCCGACGGCCAGCACGCCGATGAGGTCGAACACGCGGCCCGTGGCCTGCTCGACGAGTCCGGGGAATTCGGGCAGCAGTTGCGGCACCAGCAGCAAGAGCACGAACAGGCCCATGCCCAGCTTGAGCACGAAGTTGAGGCCGAAGATGTCGCCCTGCGGCGTCGTGCGGGC
>CBDUBO010000674.1:0-1579 GCA_965365405.1 uncultured Rhodothermales bacterium
GGCGGGCGACCGCCTGCGCATCGGTGTACTGGGCCTCTTCGGCTATTACGCCGCCACCATGCTCGACTTCGTGGGCCTGCAATACGTGACGGCAGGGCTGGAGCGCCTCATTCTCTTCCTCAACCCGACGCTCGTGGTGCTGCTTGCAGCGGTCGCGTTCCGGCGCGGCATCAGCCGGCGCGCGTGGGCGGCGATGGGGGTTTCATACGCTGGCATCGCGCTCGTTTTTGCGCACGACACCCAACTGGGCGGGCCGGAGGCGGCATGGGGGAGCCTGCTCGTGTTCGGGGCGGCGCTGACGTACGCGGTGTATCTGGTAGGCGTGGGCGAACTGGTGCGGCGGCTACCCCCGCTGCGCGTGTCGTCCGGCGCGCTCGTCGTTGCCATCGGGGCGTGCGTGCTCCACTTTCTCGTCACGCAACCCCTGTCTGACCTCGTACAGCCCACCCCGGTGTACGGCCTGTCGGCCTTTAACGCCCTGCTGTGCACCGTCGCGCCCGTGTTCCTGCTCATTCTCGCCATCGAGCGCATCGGCGCGTCGGCGGCGGCGCAGACGGGCATGATCGGGCCGGTGGCGACGATCGCGCTCGCGGCGTGGTTGCTGGGCGAACCCGTGACGGGCTGGCAGATGGCCGGCGGCGCGCTCGTGCTGGCCGGGGCGTACCTGCTGGCCCGCGCCCGTTCGTGAATCAGGCCACGACCTGCGTGGCTTCGCGGAAGGCCCGGATCTGACCGGCTACGTCGCCGCCGAAGATGGCGCTGCCGGCTACCACCACGTCCGCCCCAGCCTCGACGACCTGACGCACGTTGTTGGGGCTCACGCCGCCGTCCACCTCGAGAAGCACCCGGCTGCCTGCCTGCCGGATCATGCGCTTGGCGCGCCTGAGCTTGTCCGTCGAAGCCGCGATGTAAGCTTGCCCGCCGAAGCCAGGGTTGACACTCATCACGAGCAGCAGGTCGAGGTCAGGCAGGATTTCTTCGACAGCGACGAGTGGCGTGGCCGGGTTGATCGCCACTCCCGCCTTCATGCCTGTCTCGTGAATCTGCTCTACGACGCGGTGCAGGTGCCGGCACGCCTCGGCGTGGACGGTCAGCAGGTCGGCACCGGCGCGGGCGAAGGCTTCGACGTAGCGCTCCGGCTGCTCGATCATGAGGTGCACATCCAGAAGCGTATCGTGGGCCTCGCGCAGCGGGCCGAGTGCCTGGACGATGGGCGGGCCAATGGTGATGTTGGGCACGAAATGGCCGTCCATCACGTCCACGTGCAGCCAGTCCGCGCCCGCGTCGAGGGCTTCGGCAGCGTGTTCGCGCAGGCGCCCGAAGTCAGCGGAGAGGATTGAGGGGGCGAGAAGCATGGCGGCAGGGGTAGAGCCCCAAAGCTACGGCACGTTGCCGACTGCATGGGCGGGGCCGCGTGACAATGCGGGAGGCGGGCTTGGCCCGGCACAAAAGAGCAAGGATTCCTTGCATCGCCTTCCGGAGCGGCCCTCACAGGGGCTGGCCAGGACGAAGGTAACTATATCCGCAGGAGAACCAACCGCGCGAAAAGCGCGCAGGCCGGAGGGCCTTCGACATGACA
>CBDUBO010000675.1:0-1569 GCA_965365405.1 uncultured Rhodothermales bacterium
TAGCCCGTCCAGACCTTGGTGCCGTCCACGCGCTCGGCGCGGGCGCGGCCGCCCCGGAAGTCGCCCACGCGGTTAAAAGCGGGCGTGACGACGCGCCCCTCGGCATCTATGAACACCCAGTCGCTGTTGATGCGGACGGCGGCGCGGCCTTCGGAAAAGGCGCGGGCATCGCGGAATTGGGGGCGGATGGCCTCCGAGCCGTCGGTCTTGACGTAGCCCCACAGGTCGCCTACCTGCACGGGCGCGAGTCCTTTCACGAAGCGCCCGGCATTTTTGAAGCGCGGCGACACGACCGGCGTACCGTTTTTGTCCAGAAAGCCCCAGCCCTGCGCCGTGGCAAAAGGCGCGCGCCCTTCGGCAAAATCACCGGCCCGCTCGATGGCGAAGCCGGGCTGGAGCACGACCTGGCCCGTCTTATCCACATACACCCAGCCTTCGGCGGCCTCGACGGCGGCGCGACCCTGCGAAAAGGCGCGGGCGTCGCTGTAGCGTGGGGGGATGGCGTGCGTGCCGTTTTTGTCCACGAAGCCCCACAGCCCGTCTTTGCGGACGGCAGCCAGCCCTTCCGAGAACGGCTCGGCCACGTCGAAGGCAGGCGCGATGACCTCGCTGCCGTTCGCATCCACGAAGCCCCACTGCCCGGCGGCGGTGCGGACGGGGGCGCGGCCATCAGCAAAGCGGCCCACGGCGGCGTAGAGGGCGGGCACGGCCAGCGTGCCGCCCGCGTCCACGAAGCCCCACAGGTTGCCTATCTGCACGGCAGCACGGCCTTCGTAGAAATCGCCTGCGGCGTCGTAGTAGGGCGTGATGGAAATGCGACCCTGCGCGTCGGCGTAGCCCCAGAAACCCTCCACGCGGACGGGATAGAGGAGGTTAGAAGAGTCGTCGGACGTGCGGTCGCCGGCGGAGAACGTGTCGCAGGCGGCAGCCAGGGCGACGAGCAGGAAGAGAGAAAGCGAGCGGAGCATGGGTGTTACGGGACGACGGTGAGCGGGCAGGTGCGCGTGCCGGAGGGCGTTTCGAGCCGCGCGAAGTAGGTGCCGGCGGCCAGGCCGGCGGCGTGCCACGCCACCTCGACGGAGCCTGTGGTGGGGGCTCCGTCGAAAAGCGTGGCGACGCGCCGCCCCACGCCGTCGAAAACCGACAGGCGGACGGCACCGGTGGTGGGTGCGGTGAACCGCAGCACGGCCTGGTCCCGGACGGGATTAGGATAGACGGCGAGCGCGAGTGCTTCGGGCGCGGCAGGCGGCGCAGCGCTGGTGGTGGTGGAGAGCAGTCCCAGGCGGGCAAACGCACCGCCCATGAGCAGGTCGGTTTCGGCGGCAGGCACGCCGAACCAGCCGTCGAGCAGGGAGGCGTACACGCTGCGGAAATCGGTGGTAAAGCGCGGGTCGCCGCCGTAGAGCGCACTCGTGGTGAGCGGCGAGGCGGTGCCGTAGAGTCCGCCGCGGATGCCCGGCCCGAAGGCAAAAAGGGGCGCGCCCGCGCCGTGATCCGTCCCGCCCGAAGCGTTCTCTTTGAGCGTCCGTCCGAACTCGGAGAACGTGAGCGCCATCACGCGCTCGCTCT
>CBDUBO010000676.1:0-1563 GCA_965365405.1 uncultured Rhodothermales bacterium
ACTTCATCGCGTCCAACCTCCAGATCGAGGTGCCGGCCAAGCAGTCGCTGCTGGAAACCAACAGCCTCGTCGAGCGCGCCGACCTGGTGACGGAGCATCTCCAGCGCGAAATCCAGGTGCTCCAGCTCAGTGAGGAGATCCGCTCGAAGGTGCGCACCGACGTGGACAAGCAGCAACGCGAGTACCTCCTGCGCCAGCAGCTCAAAGCCATCCAGGACGAACTGGGTGAGGGCGAGGGCAACACGGCCGAGTTGAGCGAACTACGGACCCGTGCCGCCGAGAAAGACCTGCCCGAGCACGCCCGCAAAACGCTCGACAAAGAACTCGACAAGCTGGGTCGCCTCAACCCCATGGCACCCGACTACGCCGTCACACGCAACTACATCGACTGGATTCTCGACCTGCCGTGGCAGGAGTACACCGACGACCACCTCGACCTCGACCGCGCCGAGGAAATCCTCGACGAAGATCACTACGGGTTGGAGCAGGTCAAGCAGCGCATTCTCGAATACCTGGCCGTGCTCAAGCTCAAGGGCGACATGAAAGCGCCCATTCTGTGCTTCTACGGCCCACCGGGCGTGGGCAAGACGAGCCTCGGCAAAAGCATTGCGCGCGCCCTGGGTCGTGAGTTCGTGCGCATGTCGCTCGGCGGCGTGCGCGACGAAGCCGAGATGCGCGGCCACCGCCGCACGTACGTCGGTGCCCTCCCAGGCCGCATTATCCAGGGAATGAAAAAGGCTGGGGCCGCCAACCCGGTGTTCATGCTCGACGAGGTGGACAAGCTCGGGTCGGACTTCCGGGGCGACCCCTCCTCCGCCCTGCTCGAAATCCTCGACCCTGAGCAGAACAGCGCCTTCAACGACCACTACCTCGAAGTGGACTACGACCTGTCGAAGGTGCTCTTTATCGCCACGGCGAACTACGTGGAGCAAATTCCGGCCCCGCTGCGCGACCGTATGGAGATGATCGAGATCACGGGCTACACGCTCGACGAAAAGCTGAACATCGCCAAGCAGTACCTCGTGCCCCGCCAGATGGAGCGCAACGGCCTCCAGGACGGCCAGCTCTCCCTCACGGACGCGGCCCTTACCGAGATCATCGACGGCTACACACGAGAATCGGGCGTGCGCCAGCTCGAACGCCTCGTCGGCGCGGTTGCGCGCGGCGTGGCCGCCCGCGTGGCTCGCGGCCAGAGTGAAGGGATGGAAGTGGACAAGGAGGATGTGGAGACGTTCCTCAAAGGCCGCCGCTTTTTCTCCGATGCCGCCGAGCGCACCGAGGTGCCAGGCGTGGCGACAGGCCTGGCCTGGACGCCCGTGGGCGGAGACATTCTCTTTATCGAGGCGTCTGTCTCGCGTGGCAGCGGCCGCATGATCCTGACGGGGCAGTTGGGAGACGTGATGCGCGAGAGCGCGCAGGCGGCGTTCTCGTACGTCAAAGCCCACGCCGAAGAACTGAACATTCCGCAGGATGCCTTCCGCTACTGGGACGTGCACGTGCACGTGCCCGCCGGCGCCATCCCCAAGGACGGCCCATCGGCAGGGGTGGCGATGCTGTCCGCCC
>CBDUBO010000677.1:0-1563 GCA_965365405.1 uncultured Rhodothermales bacterium
AGCGCAAAAACATGATCGCCGCCGTCAAAAAGGGCGACAAGATCCTGACCATCGGCGGCGTGCACGCGACGGTGCAGCAGGTGGACGAAACGTCCGTGCTGGCACAGATCGACACCAACACCAAGATCCGACTCGAAAAAAGCGCCATCGCTTCGATCCAGGTGTGAGGCGGCTGGTGGATACGGGCGCGCAGGGCTGCAATTCATTGCCCTCTGCTTTTCACCCGATCCCCTTCTCCCCTTCCCGAACCACCCGCACGGGCCGTCGTTGGGCTCCCGTCACTTGTCCTAATCCGTGATGGCAGAGCACGCGCCTTCTCTTTCCGACGCCTCTTTCGCCTTCGACGCTATCGAAAGCGCCATTGCCGACGTGCGCGCGGGGCGGTTCGTGATCGTGGTGGACGATGAGGACCGGGAGAACGAGGGAGACTTTATCGCGGCGGCGGAGAAGATTACCCCGGAGATGGTCAACTTCATGGCCACGAAGGGGCGCGGGCTCATCTGCGTGCCACTCACGCGCGAGCGGACGGTGGAGCTCGACCTCGACATGATGGCCACGGCCAACTCGTCGCTGTTCGACACGCCGTTTACCATCTCGGTGGACTACCGGCACGGCACCACGACGGGCATCTCGGCCGCCGACCGTGCCCGTACCATCCAGGCGCTGGCCGACCCTGCGACGAAGCCCACCGACCTGGCCCGCCCCGGCCACATCTTCCCGCTCCGCGCCACGCCGGGCGGCGTGCTGCGTCGAACGGGCCACACCGAGGCTGCCGTGGACCTGGCCCGCTTGGCCGGGTGCCGCCCCGTTGGCGTGCTCGTCGAAATCCTCAACGACGACGGCACGATGGCGCGCGTGCCCGACCTGATGCGGCTCGCGCGCGAGTACGACCTTAAAATCGTCACCATCAAAGACCTCATCGCCTACCGGCTGCGGACGGAAACGCTCGTGCAGCGCGCCGTCGAGGTCGAAATGCCGACGCGCTACGGCGACTTCCGCATGGTGGCCTTCGAGGAGCGCCTTACCGGAGACATTCACCTCGCGCTCGTAAAGGGCACGTGGGACGAAAGCGAGCCCGTGCTCGTGCGCGTTCACTCGCAGTGCGTCACGGGCGACATTTTCGGCTCGAAGCGGTGCGACTGCGGCGACCAGCTCGCTGCCGCGCTGCGCCACATCGAGGCCGAGGGCAAAGGCGTCGTGCTCTACATGAAGCAGGAAGGGCGCGGCATCGGCCTGCTCAACAAGCTGCACGCCTACAAGCTGCAAGAGGGTGGCCTGGACACCATCGAGGCCAACGAGGCGCTCGGCTTCAAGATGGATCTGCGTGACTACGGCATCGGCTGCCAGATTCTGCGGGAACTGGGCATCCGCCGCCTCCGCCTGATGACCAACAACCCGTCGAAGCGCGTCGGACTGGGCGGCTACGGGCTTGAGATCGTCGAGCGCGTGCCCGTCGAGGTGGCGCCGAACGAGGTCAACGTCCACTACCTGCGCACCAAACGCGACCGCATGGGGCACCTGCTGGATGGGCTCGACACGCACGACCAGCAGGCGCTGGGCTCG
>CBDUBO010000678.1:0-1560 GCA_965365405.1 uncultured Rhodothermales bacterium
TCGGCGTTGGTGATGGTGCCGCGCTGCGTGCCCTCGACGAGCAGGCTGGCCGCTTCGAGCGCCTCGCCCGTGCGGGCATCCGCCACGCGCCCTTCGATGGTGAGGGGCTGCGAAGCGGCTGTTGCGGCGAGGAGACACAGGACAGAGAACAGTGTAGCAGTACGCATACAGGTGGGGATGGCGCGCCGGGTTACGACGCGGATGAAAAGGGTTGCGTACAGCCTGCCCGCCGTTGTGGCAAACCGGGTGCCGGCGCGCGTCAGGGCGCGAAAAAGGCTTCCAGTTCGGCGCGTGCCGCCTTCGCGTCTGCGTAGCCCAGTTCCATCAGGCGGTGCGTGTAGCCGCTGTTGAAGAGAATCATGCTCAGCCATTCGGGCGTCTCGCCCTCGCGGATGCCGCGCAGCACGAAGCGCAGCGCGCCGTCGAGCTGAAGGCTGTAGTGCCGCGCCATCGCACCGATGTCCTGCGAGGGCCGGATGGCCAGCAGGCGAATGGGCTTCATGCCCTCGCGCTTGCCCGGCGGCAGCTTTTTGAGCAGCCCGTTGAGCCGCTCAAACCGTTCGAGGTCCTGGTCGAGCACGTCGAGAAAGATGGCGTTGAAGAGCACGCCGAGCACCTGTCCGGGCGGCGGGTAGCCGGTAAGCGCTGCCCCCTCGGTTTCCCGGCGGCTGCGCTCGTAGCGCGTGGTGATGGTGAGCACGCGCGTGGCCCCCATGTGGATGGCCGGCGAGAGCGGAGCCGCCTGCCGGATGCCGCCGTCGCCGTGCCAGTCGCCGTCGAGCGCGATGGCGGGAAAGAAGAACGGCAGCGCCGTCGAAGCCATCACGTGGTCCACCGTCATCTCGCACCCGAGCCCCACGCGGTTGGGGCGCTGCCACCGCTCGATGGCTTTGCCCTGTACCCACGTCACGTTCTGGCCTGTGCCGTAGTGGGTCGTGGCAATGGCGACGGCGCGCAGACGGCCCGCGTCGAGGTTGCGGGCGATGCCGGTGAGCCGGCCCGAAGGCGCTTCGTACTGCTCGCGCAGAAACGCCGCGAGCGGCTTGGTGTCCACGAGCGAGCGCGTGGGCTGCGTTTCCTCGCGCCCGGCCAGCAGGCCCACGAGCGTGCGCGCCAGGCGTGTGGCCGTGTGCGCGTTGTACACGTGGGCGGCGTCTATGCGATTCCAGGCGCTGCACAGGCGCGCCACGGCGTCCGGCAGGGCCCCCTCGAAGTTGGCCAGGTGTGCCACGTTGATGGCCCCGGCAGAGGTGCCGCTGAGCACGTCGAACTGCGCCTGCGGAAACGCCTCGGCGATAAAGCGGAGCGCGCCCGCCTGGTAGCTGGCCCGCGCACCGCCACCGCTGAGCACGAGGGCCGTCACCTGCGGCGCGGGCGGAGCGAACGTGTCGAGAAGGCGTCGGAGCGATTCGATCATCTGGGGGTATCAGCGGGGCGTACGGCTCAGGTACCGGGGCCCTTTCCGGCCTGTTATCGCCTGCTTCTGCGGGCAGCTAAACTTACGAACCCCTCCATGCCCGACGTGCAGACCTTTGCGCTCGCGCTGCGCGCCCTCGACGG
>CBDUBO010000679.1:0-1560 GCA_965365405.1 uncultured Rhodothermales bacterium
GGGTTGAGGTCGGGCTGGGCCACGGACTGCACGCACCACGCCCGGCTCACGTTGGCGGCGATGACGGCCTCGATGCCCACGCGTCGCCCCGCGGCGCGGCGGCTGAGTTGCGTGATACGCGGCAGAATGCGCTCGATAACGCCAGTGCCGTCGCCCTCCAGCGCCAGTTCCACCAGGTCGCCCACGGCCACGGGGTTGGTGGTGCCCAGGTCGCTCTGCCGGAACCGCCCGCGGATGCGAGCCTGAACGCGCCCTTGCGGCGTTTCGACATGATACCACGAGCCCGTCGAGGCGACGACGCGGCCCTGCAAGGCTTGTGGTTCGGAGAGGGGCATGGGGTGGCGGATGCAGTCCAAACTACGGAGCGGGCGCAACCGTGCGGCACTGGTAATAGCCACCGTCGCGTGAAACTCATCCCCTTGCCGCACGTCAACGACCCGGTCTAACCCTGTTACCGATCATGACCGAAGAATACACGCCCCACCCGCCGATGGACGCGCTGCGCACCGCTTTCAGCACGCTTGGCTTGCAGCAGAAGGCCGAATTTGTCGTGGAGGCCGCCTTCACCACGTTCGCCAGCGGCGTCGAAGCGGCAGGGCAGGCCCTCTCGCGCGAGCTCGACGCCATGTTTGCCGCCACCCGCCCGCCGCATACGCCCGAACCCGACCGCCGTCCGGCAGACGAGGCGGCGCCAGGAGCCGCCGAGGCCGCCTCCCCTCCGCTCGAAGACCTCTGACAGGCCATGTCCAACCGTCCCGTCATCCGGTTCGAGCACCTCAACACCGCTGAAAAGGTGGTGTACGCCGCCGGTGCCGTCGCCAGCACGCTCACACGCCTGCTCGAAAAGGCGCTCGAGCGCACCGCCGACGTGATCGTCGAGGCGGAACGGGCGTTTGAAGAAGGCCGCGATCCGCAGATCGAAGAAGCGCGCTTCCGCGATCTCTAATGCACGGCGGATTTCCTCTTGCGCCCCGATCCGGTTTCAGGCCAGGTCGGGGCGTTTCCTTTTGGGGATTTTCGACCTGACGCCCGAAATGGGTGCGTACTTTTCCTGCTCGCCCACCAACCTCCGAAGCCCATGTCCCCGTTCGTCGAGACCTTCGAGCCTGTCGCCCCTGCGGAAACGTTCAGTACCGAAGGCACGCAGCGTGAGCGCCTCCCCGTCCTCATCTTCGAGTCCTCCGGCGCGATGGCCTACCAGGTGGCCCGCCGCATCGCCAACCTGGTGCAGGAGCGCCGTGCCGTCGGCAAAAAGGTCGTGCTTGGCCTGCCTACCGGCTCGACGCCCATCGGCGTCTACCAGCACCTGATCCGCCTGCACCGCGAGCACGGCCTCGACCTGTCGAACGTCATCACGTTCAACCTGGATGAGTATTTCCCCATGAACCCGGACGATCTGCAAAGCTATCACCGGTTCATGTTCGAGAACTTCTTTAACCACGTCAACATCCCGCGCGAGAACATCCACATCCCGCTGGGCGACGTGGCGCGCGAGGACGTGGAGACGCAGGCGCTCACCTACGAGCACCAGATCCAGAAGGCGGGCGGCATTGACCTGAT
>CBDUBO010000680.1:0-1559 GCA_965365405.1 uncultured Rhodothermales bacterium
CAGACACGGTGTGGATAACACGTGGGCAGGCACAAGTCTCATTCTCTACTATTCCAATTGCTTGCGCCGAGCGGCTGCGTGTTATACCGACACGGTGTAGATAACGTGCAAAGGTTACGATGCCGGGTTCCCCGGGTCAAGTGGGGAAACACCTGCGTCCCTTGCCAGAGCCCGCCTCGCCCCTGCTGCCCCGCGTCTGCTCGATCAGGTTCGTGCCGCCTGCCGCCTCCGCCACCTGAGCCCGCGCACCGAGCAGTCCTACGTCTCTACACGCACGTGCTGGGCCGAGGCGACAGCGTCAGAAGCTGGAAGCCTTTGGACGCTGACGCGTGGTCACGCAGCCGGGCGCTCCTGCTCGGCGTACTGCAACTCGTAGAGGCGGCGGTAGAGGCCCGCCTGGGCCAGCAGTTCCTGGTGTGTGCCGCGCTCGCGCACCTGCCCCCGGTGCATCACCAGAATCTGGTCGGCGTGCTGGATCGTCGAGAGGCGGTGGGCGATGATGAGCGACGTGCGACCCTCCAGCAGCTTTTCGAGCGCGCCCTGGATGGCTTCTTCCGTCTCCGTGTCCACGCTCGACGTGGCCTCGTCCAGCACAAGCACCTGCGGGCTGTACACGAGGGCCCGCACAAACGAAAGCATCTGGCGCTGTCCGTGCGAAAGCGTCGCGCCGCGCTCTTTCACGTCCTGCAAATAGCCGCCCGGCAGGCGCTCGATAAAGCGGTCGGCCCCGATCATGCGGGCCGCCTCGCGCACCCTTTCGGGCGTAATGTCGGGGTTACCGAGGGCGGCGTTGCGCTCGACCGAGCCGGAGAAGAGGAAAACGTCCTGCAACACGAGCCCGATGTGCCGCCGCAGGTCGCTGAGCGCATAGTCGCGCACGTCCACGCCGTCCACGAGTATCTGCCCTTTCTGCACGTCATAGAAGCGCAGCAGCAGGTTGATGACGGTGGTCTTGCCCGCGCCTGTCGCGCCTACGATGGCGACGCTCTCGCCCGGCGCGGCGCGGAACGACACGTCGCGCAGAATCCAGTGGGGCTCGCCCCCCTCGGGCGCGTCGCCGTCGTAGGCGAACCACACGTTGCGAAACTCGATCTCGCCGCGGAAAGGCTGTGCCCGGTAAGGAACGGCCTTTTCGGGCAGCGCCTCGTCCTGGTCGAGCACGCCGAAGATGCGCTCGGCGCCAGCCATCGCCGCCTGCAACGTGTTGTACTGGTCGGAGAGGTTGCGGATGGGCTCGAAAAACTGCCGCACGTACTGGATAAAGGCGATCAGCACGCCCAGCGTCACGTAGCCGCCCAGCGAGGCCAGCCCGCCCACCCACAGCACCAGGCCGAGGGCGACGGCGGCGATGATTTCGACGGCGGGAAAGAAGAGCGCGAAGTAGAAAACCGTCTTGATCTGCGCCTTCCGGTTGTCGTCGTTGATCCGGGCAAAGCGGCGCGCTTCCTCCTCTTCGCGGTTGAAAAGCTGCACCACGCTCATGCCCGTCACATGCTCCTGCATAAAGCTGTTGAGGCGCGCCACGTACTTGCGCGTCTCGCGGTACTGCTCGCGCACCT
>CBDUBO010000681.1:0-1543 GCA_965365405.1 uncultured Rhodothermales bacterium
TCGAGGTCGTAGAAGGCCATCTCCGGCTCGATCATCCAGAACTCGGTCAGGTGGCGGCGCGTCTTCGACTTCTCGGCGCGGAACGTGGGCCCGAACGTGTAGATCTTGCCGAAGGCCATCGCGAGCGCCTCGCCGTAGAGCTGACCGCTCTGCGTCAGGTAGGCCGGCTCGCCGAAGTAGTCGAGTTCAAACAGCGTCGTCGTGCCCTCGACGGCGTTGCCCGTCAGGATGGGCGCGTCCATCTGCAAAAAGCCGCGCTCCTGGAAAAAGGCGTGGATGGACTGGATGATCTGGTTGCGCACGCGCATGATGGCCCACTGGCGGCGGCTGCGCAGCCACAGGTGCCGGTGGTTCATCAGGAACTCGACGCCGTGCTCTTTGGGCGTGATGGGGTAGTCGTCGGCCCTGGAAACGAGTTCGACAGTGGTGGCCTGAAGCTCGTAGCCACCCACCTGCCGCTCGTCCTGGCGCACCACGCCGGTCACGCGCAGCGCGCTTTCCTGCGTGGCTTCCTCAGCAGCCTGCCAAGAGGCTTCGTCGAGGGCGTCCTGCGCGGCGACGCACTGGCACAGGCCGGTGCCGTCGCGCAGGATGAGAAAGTGGAGGCCCTTAGAGGAGCGCTTGTTGAAAAGCCAGCCCTGGAGCGTGGCGGTGCCGCCGGTATGATCGGCAAGCTGTTCGATGGTCGTGAGCGTCATGCGGACAACGGATGTGATGCCGCAAAATACGCGCACTGCCGCCTCCCCTTCCGGGCGCGCTCGTCAAGCGCGCCCGAAGTCGTCTTCTATCCGGATGATGTCGTCCTCCAGGCACAGACCGAGCTGCGTCTCGATGATGACGAGATAGCCTTCGGTGTCGTTCTCGATGCGGTGGACGCCGCCGAGGGGGATGTAGAGCGCGTCGCCTACGTCCACACGCCGCACGTCGCCGTCGAGGGTGAAGAGGCCGCTGCCCTGCACGATCACCCAGTGCTCACGCCGGTGTTCGTGTTTCTGGAGCGAAAGGCGCTTGCCGGGCAGCACGACGATGCGCTTGACGCGGTAGCCGGGCTCGTTGAGGTATTCTTCCCACCGCCCCCACGGGCGGTTGTCGGCGTCGAGGTACATGGGCGTCGGGGTTGGGGAGGCGCAAGATAGCGCGCCCCACTCCGCCCGAATGGCCTCAGAGGTAGAAGCTCAGCGCGATGTAGGCCACGAACGTGAGCACGACCGCCCCGATGCCGCTGCGGACGAAAAAGGCGCGGCCCAGCAGGCCGGGCTTCAGCCCCGCCGCGCCCAGCACAAACGCCAGCGGCGCGATGCACAGCGTGAAGGCGGCAAGGGCGACGGGCTGCGTGAGCGCGACCGTGTACGGGTTGGCCCGCGTGCCGGAGGGGATGAGAACGCTACCGTCGGCGAGGGCACCAGTGAGCCGGTAGAGCACGTAGCCGGCCACGAACACGACGAGGGCGCGCAGCAGCGGTGCCGCCGGATGCACACGGGAGACGTTTCCGAGGTCAGCGGCGGGCTGGAAGGCGGCGGTGTTCATCGGCAGGCAGGTAAAC
>CBDUBO010000682.1:0-1541 GCA_965365405.1 uncultured Rhodothermales bacterium
CCCGCCGCGAGCGCGGGCGCGACCTTCCACGCCAGCATCAGCAGGGGGAAATTCCACGGGATGATCTGCCCGACGACGCCTGCGGCCGCGTGGCCCGGAAACTCCGTTTCGAGCAGTTGCGCCCAGCCCGCGTGGTGGTAAAAGTGGCGGGCGACGAGCGGGATGTCCAGGTCGCGCGTTTCGCGAATGGGCTTGCCGTTGTCGAGCGATTCGAGCACGGCGAACAGGCGGGCGTGCTTCTGCACGAGCCGGGCGAGGGCGTAGAGGTAGCGTGCCCGTCCGTGTCCACCGAGGCGTTGCCACGCTTGCTGCGCCTTGCGCGCCGCCTTCACCGCCGCGTCCACGTCCGCCTCCGTACCCTGCGAAACCTGCGCGAGCACGCGTCCATCAGCGGGGTTTGCCACGTCGAACAGCCCGGCAGGCTCTGTCCAGCGCCCGCCGACGTAATGGCCGAACACGCCACTGTGGCGGGCCAGCCAGTCGCGCGCCGGGGCGTCGGCTTCGGGGGCAGGGCCGTAGGTCATGGTCTCAAAGATTTCGGCGACGGAAGGCATGGGGAACGTGGGGTTTACGGGCGTGGAGCTTCGCTCTCGAAGGCGGATTTCGGAAGGCGAAGCTGCTGTAGCGAACGCGGATTTCAGAGCGGGGAAGGCAGCAGGATTTCTGAAGGGAAGGTGCGACGGGATTTCGATCCGATCCTCCTACGCCCCACTTCAAACTTCCGAATCCGAAATCCAATCACGCCAAGGGCTGGTGGTGGGTGGCAGCGTAGCGGCCCGTCACGAAGTGTTCGAGTTGGCGCTCGATGTCGGTCAAGAGGCCGCTCGCGCCGAAACGGAACAGGTCGGGGCGGAGGTAGCGGTCGCCCAGCTCCTCCTTCATCAGCGCCAGCCAGTCGAGCGCGCTTTTGGCCGTGCGGATGCCACCGGCAGGCTTGAAGCCGACGATGTGGCCGGTTTCCTCCTGGTAGGCGCGAATCATGCGCGTCATCACGAGGCCCACGGGCAGCGTCGCGTTTTCGGGCTCCTTGCCGGTGCTCGTCTTGATGAAATCCGACCCGGCCATCATCGCCACGAGGGAGGCACGGGCCACGTTGGTGAGTGTAGCGAGTTCGCCCGTGGCCAGGATGGTTTTCATGTGCGCCTCGCCGCAGGCGTCGCGGAAGGCGCGGACTTCGTCGTAAAGCGCCTGCCAGTTACCTGTCAGCACGTGGGCGCGTGTCACTACGATGTCGATCTCTTCGGCCCCGGCGGCCACGCTCGCCTCGACTTCCGCCAGCCGCTGCCTGAATGGACTCAGACCTGCCGGAAAGCCCGTCGAGACGGCGGCCACAGGAATGCCGCTGCCTTCGAGCGCTTCAACGGCTGTAGGCACGAGCGCGTGGTACACGCACACTGCACCCGTCGTGATGCCCAGGTGCTGCACGCCCAGGGCTTCGAGAATTTCGGGGCGGACGGGGTTGCGCGCCTTTGCGCACAGCCGCCTGACGTTGCCCGGCGTGTCGTCGCCCGAGAGCGTCGTCAGGTCCATGCACGTGATGG
>CBDUBO010000683.1:0-1528 GCA_965365405.1 uncultured Rhodothermales bacterium
CCCCGTCTCCAACCCGCAGTCGAAAGCCACCGACCGGGGCTACGCCGGCGGCGACGCGGGCCAACGCCCGCGCGTGATGCGCGCCCTCGCCAACAGTTGGGACGACGAGGCCACGCCCAACGCGGGCATCAACTACCTCGACATCCACGACAACTGGGCCCTCGCCGACCAGTTTGCCACGACGGACTGGAACGGGCTGCTGGGCGTGGACGAAGGGCCGCTCAAAGTGGCCGCCGGGCTGCTCTTTACCTCGCTTGGCCCCGTCGTGCTGCACGGCGGCACCGAAATCATGCGCTCGAAAGGCATCGCGCCGCTTGTCGAGGAGATGTACCGGCTACCCGGCTTGGACGGCGTGCAGATCGCCGTGCATGGCAAGCGCGACACCTACAACCTGCGCCGCGCCAACCGCTTTCTGTGGGAAACCGTCGGCGAGAAACGTGGTCCCGACGATTTCGCCGCGATGCACGCCTACTGGAAAGGGTTGATCGCGCTGCGCATGTCGGACGATGGAGCCGTTTTCCGCGTGGGCGACAAGGTGCCCGAAGGCTACTACCGCTGGATCCTTCCTCCTGACGAACACCTGCTCGGCTACGTCGTGGACGAAAAGGTGCTCTTGCTGGTGAATGTGGGCAAAGCCGAGGCCACGTTTACCGACGTTCGGCTGCCCGAAGGCACCTGGAAGCTCGTCGCCGACGCCACGCAGGTGGACGTGGCGGGCCTGCGCGGTAGAGATGCACGTCTGAGCGGGGGGATGCACGGCCTGAACATCCCGGCGCAGAGCCTCAAAATCTGGGTGCGCGAATGACGAGACACTGGTTGCTCTTGCTGCTTGTCGTTGCCCTGGCCGCCTGCAATGGCGACGACAGCGATCCGCCCGAAAGCGGCCCCGTCGTCGTCACCATCTGGCACCAGAAAGACGGCGGCGAGCGGGCGTTTTTCGAGAAGCAGATCAGCGCCTACAACGCCCGGCAGGACAGCGTGCGCGTGGACATCCTCTACCGCGAGACCGAGGAGCTGCGCAACCTGTTCGTCATCGCCAGTGTGGGCGGGCAGGGGCCCGACCTGATCTTCGGCCCCGCCGACAACATGTCCATCCTCGCCATGACGGGCAGCGTCCGGCCCATCACCGACGTGCTCGGCGCAGACTTTCTCGCCCGCTTCGACTCCTCCGGCGTGCTGGGCTGGAACGGCCACAAGTGGCTCGTGGCCGATCAGGTGGGCAACCACCTCGCCTTCGTGTACAACAAGGCGCTCCTGCCCAGCGTGCCCGAAACGTGGGACGAACTGCTGCCGCTGCTCGAAACGCTGACTGTGGATGAAAACGGCGACGGGCGCCCCGAGCGCTACGGCCTGACCTGGAATTACACCGAGCCGTTCTTCTTCATCCCGTTTCTGACGGGCTACGGCGGCTGGATGATGGACGAGGCTGGCAACCCGACGCTCGACACGCCCGCCACCGTCAACGCGATCCGGTTCGTGCTCGACCTGCGCGACCGCTACCGCGTCATCCCGCGCGAGAGCGATTACA
>CBDUBO010000684.1:0-1526 GCA_965365405.1 uncultured Rhodothermales bacterium
CGCAGCACTTCCTGCACGCGCAGCACGTCGAGGCCAAACTGGTACGGGCCGACGAAAAAGGTTACGAGTTGCATGGGGGAAGGGGGTTTGTTCGATGGTGAGTTGGTTGGATGGTCAGAACGCTCAACGGCCATCTAACCATCAGCGACCGGAGGGAGTGAACCATCTAACCATCCGCGAGCACCGCGAGCGGCTCAGTTCAGAGAGACGTTGTCCTCGTAGCGGATGGCGCACTGCGTGGCGAGCCGCTCCAGGTCGAGCCATTCGGTGACGTGGCCGCCGATGAGGGCCGCGCCTGCCGCCGCGTCGTCGTGGTAGGCCTGCACGGCGCGCTCGGCCTCGGTCACCTCTAGCACCTCGTCCACGGCCACGCCGAACGTGCGCCCGGCCACGTGGCACACCACGATGTTGGTTTTGTGCCGGCTACTGTCCGTTTCGGCCACGCGCACGATGGGCAGGATGCTGCCGCGGTACGACACCACCTCCTGCGCGCCCAGCCACGAGAACGTAGCGGATTCGATTTCTTCCAGGCGCGAGACGGCGTCGAGCGGGAGCGCGAGGCGGCGGCGGCCCGCCTGCACGAGCATGGCGCGCAGATAGTCCTCGCTGCGGCGCTGCGTCTCGGCCTGCGTGGCCTCGGCGGCGCGCTGCACGTCTTCGCCCTTGAAGGCCGCCCGGCTGATGAGGCCCGGCACGTCGAGAATGAGCGACACGGTGCCGTCGCCCAGAATCGTGGCACCGGCGTAGAGGCCGATGTTAGAGATCCAGGTGCCCAGCGGCTTGACGACGATTTCCTGCGTGCGCACGACGGCGTCCACCACGAGCCCAACCGTCCGGTTCTCGCTCTGGCACACGATGACGACGCTCGATTCGGGCAACTCGTCGCGCAGCGCGAGTGTCTGGCCGAGTGGCAAGAGCGGCAGCAGCCGGTCGCGCAGGCGGATCACCTGCCGCCCGTCCATGTCGAAGCGGCTCTTCTCGGTGCTGCTCAGGCTCACGATCTCCAGAATGCCCGACTGCGGCACGGCGTACGTCTCGCCCGCGCACTGTACCGTGAGGGCGGGCACGATGGCGAGCGTGAGCGGGATGCGCAGGTAGATGGTCGTTCCCGCGCCCAGCACGCTGTCCACCTCGACCGATCCGCCCAACTGCTCGATGTGGGTACGAACGACGTCCATGCCCACGCCGCGCCCCGAGAGGTTGTTGACGACGGCGGCCGTCGAAAAGCCGGGCAGGAAGATGAGGCTGAAGGTTTCGCGCGCCGACAGGCCGGCGGCCTGATCGGGCGTGACGAGGCCGCGCTCCAGGGCTTTGGCCTTGATCTTTTCGGGATCGATGCCGCGCCCGTCGTCGCGGATTTCGATGGTGACCTGCCCGCCTTCCTGGCGCGCGCTGAGCGAAAGCGTGCCCGCCTCGGGCTTGCCAAGCGCCACACGCTCGGCGGGCATCTCGATGCCGTGGTCGATGGCGTTGCGGACGAGGTGCGTGAACGGGTCTTTGATGGCCTCGATGATGGCCTTGTCGAG
>CBDUBO010000685.1:0-1517 GCA_965365405.1 uncultured Rhodothermales bacterium
CGGGGGACGATAACGAGGGCGACGCGCCACGTGCCGGCTGCATAGCCGCCTCCCCATGCCCTCCCTCGCTACCACCACTCGGTTTCTGACGCCTGCGGGGTTGCGTGGTGCGTGGCGGGGCCATGCCTACCGGTGGGTGCGATGAGGATGCGCTGGCTCTACGAGAAAGGGTGGGAGGAGTGCAGCCTGGGATGGCGGCTGGCGCTTCTGGTGGGTGGCCTGATGGTTTCGCTGGCTCTGGTGACGGCCCTGTTCGTGGCCGGCCACGCCACGCAGCAGGTCAATGCCGTAGGGGAGCGCGTGGCCCGCAGCCTGGCCGAAATGACGGCGCGGACGCTGGCCCCGACGCTTTCAGAAGGCAATCCTAGCGTGGTACAGCACAGCCTGGACGCGCTGGCGCAGGTGGAGGGCGTGCGCCGTGTGGCACTGCTCGACCAGCAGCGGCGGCCACTGGCGCAGGCTGGAATGGCCTTCGACGAGCGCCACCCACAGCGCGAACACGACGGCCTGTGCGTGTGCGGTGCAGGCTACGGCCTCTACCATCCCATCCCCGGTGGGGCGGCGGGCAAGCCGCAGGGCTGGCTCTACATCGAGGTGTCTATCAGGGCAGAGGGTGCGGCGCGCGGAGGCGGATGGCTGCTGTTCCTGCTCGCCTTCGGGCTGCTCGTGCTGGGCTGCGCGCTCGCGCTCGCCGTGAGCCGCTTCGTGATGAAACCTCTGGTGGAACTGGTGAACGTCACGGGCGACATTGCCGAAGGCAACTGGCACCGCCGCGCCCGCATGGGCGGCCCGCGCGAGATGGTGGCGCTGGCGCGTGCCGTCAACACGATGGTGGTGGAACTGGTGCGGGCCCGCAGCGACATGGAGGGCCGCAACGCCGACCTGCGCCGCCGCTCGCTCGAACTGGCCCTTGCCAAAGAGCACGCCGAGGAAGCCGTCCGCCTGCGCGACACGTTTCTGACCAACATGAGCCACGAAGTGCGTACGCCGCTGGCCGGTATCCTGGGCACGGCACAGGTGCTGCGTGAAGAAGTGGAAGGCCCGGCCACCGAACTGGTGGACATCCTCGAAAGCAGCGGACAGCGGTTGCTCGCCACGCTCAACGACGTGCTGGAGCTTTCGCAGCTTCAGTCCAACACGCTCCGCATCGACCTGCAATCCACCGACATTCACGCGCTCACGTCTGAGGTGGCCCGGACGCTGCGGGGAGCCGCGCAGCAGAAGGGGCTGGACTTCAACGTCGCGCCGTGCATGCAGCCGCTCTACGCCGAGGTGGACGCCGCGGCTTTCGGGCGCGTGCTGGGGCACCTCGTCGGCAACGCCATCAAATTTACCGATGCCGGGCAGGTGCGCGTGCGGGTGGGCAACGACATGAGCGGCGTTTTCGTGGCCGTTTCGGACACGGGCATCGGCATCCCGCCAGAGCAGATGCCTTACCTGTTCGAGCCGTTCCGGCAGGGCTCGACGGGGCTGGCGCGCACGCACGAGGGCAACGGCGTGGGGCTGGCCATCGCGCG
>CBDUBO010000686.1:0-1514 GCA_965365405.1 uncultured Rhodothermales bacterium
CCGTTGACCCACTCGACTCTCCCACCTTACCCCGTGGACGCCGCCGAGTGGACGGACTGGCGCTGGCAGATGCGCCACCGCGTCCACGACGAAGCCACGCTCGAACGCTACGTCGCGCCCACCGCCGACGAACGGAAAGCCCTCGAAGCCACGCGCGGCATCTTCCGGTGGAACGTGACGCCGTACTACGCCAGCCTCATGGACCGGCACGACGCCGCGTGTCCCATCCGGCGGCAGGTGGTGCCCACCATGGCCGAGATGCAGCCCGACATCGTGGGCGTCGAAGATCCGCTGGAAGAAGTGGCCCACAGCCCGGTCAAAAACCTCATCCACAACTACGACGACCGCGTCGCTTTCTGCGTGACGAGCGAGTGCGCCATCTACTGCCGTTACTGCCTGCGCAAGCGCATGGTGGGCAATGGGGAGATGATGCTGCGCAAAGACGAACTCCGCGAAGGCATCGCGTACCTGGCCGCGCACCCTGAAATCCGCGACGTGCTGCTAACCGGCGGCGACCCACTCACGTTTTCGGACAAAAACCTGGACTGGCTGCTTTCCGAACTGCGCGCCATTCCCCACATCGAACTGATTCGCATCGGCAGCCGCGTGCCCGTCAAGCTGCCCTACCGCATCACGCCCGAACTCTGCGCCGTTCTCGAAAGGCACCACCCGGTCTGGCTCAACACGCACTTCAACCACCCGAAAGAACTCACGCCCGACGCCGCCGCGGCCGTTGACCGGCTTTTGCGCGTGGGTGTGCCGGTAGGCAACCAGACCGTGCTCCTGCGCGGCATCAACGACCAGGTGGAGACGATGCGGGCGCTGTGCGAAGGGCTCGTCCGGATGCGCGTCCGCCCCTACTACCTCTACCAAGCCCAACTCATCGGCGGCACGGCGCACCTGCGCACGTCTATCGAGAAGGGTATGGAGATCATAGAGGCGATGCAGGGCCGCACCTCTGGCTTTGCCATTCCCCGCTACGTGCTCGACACGCCGTTTGGCAAGGTGCCGCTCAACGGCTCCTACGTGCTGGGGCGGGCTGGCACGCGCGTGGTGATGAAGACGCCGCGCGGCGCGCTCTGGGCCGAGCCCAACCCCATCCCGCCGGGCGAGGAAACGCTGTTCAAGCTTCCTGCGATCGGCTTGCCAGCAGACGCGCACACGCTGCCCGCCGACGCGCCGACGTTCGTGCCGCAGCCCGTGGCGGCGGAGTAGGGCGCACCCGAACCAACGCCCCGTCGTTTCCGTTGATAGCCTCATTACGTTTCCCACGCCCATACTCGCCCCCTTCTACTATGTCAGCCTCCGGCAAGAAAAACCTGCTCGGTGCCCGCGCCACGTTCAACACCGGCAATGGTGATGCCTACCTCTACCGCCTCGACAAGCTTTCTCAGAATGGATTCTCCGGCATAGATCGCCTGCCGTTCTCCATCAAAATCCTGCTCGAATCGCTCCTGCGTGAGCACGACGAGTACCTGGTTACGCAGGAGGACATCGAAAAGCTGGCGCGCTAC
>CBDUBO010000687.1:0-1512 GCA_965365405.1 uncultured Rhodothermales bacterium
CCTGCCGCACCACCCGGATCCAGTGGTCGGTGAACGACGAGTGCGGCGCTTCGGCTGCGGCGACCTTGGGCATGTGGCAACTGGTGCAGTTGCTCGTGGGCTGGTGCTGCGCCTGTGCCTCGCCTGCCGGGAAGCGCGCCGCCAGCGCCGTCGCCGGGTGGCATGTCAGGCACGACCTGTTGAAGTAGTCCGGCCCCTTGTCGCGGAACCCCTCGTGCGGATCGTGGCACGTCACGCAATCCATCGCGCGCGACTCGATAAAGCACGGGCTCTTCTGCATCCGCTCGCCGTGCGAAATCACGCGAATGCTGCCTTCGCTCTGGGGCGCATCTGGGGCGTAGAGCGACTGGTAGTCCTCAAGCGGCTGGCTGGGGCGGTAGCTGTACGCCGTCTGTCCCTCGCGCAGCAGAGAAAGGGGAGCCTGAAGGTGGCACTGCCCGCACACGTCCAGCCGCCGCTCGAAGGGCAGGTGGGCGGGGTTGACGATGGTGTAGTCGATGCTGTCAGCGGGTTCTGACTCGGACAGCCGCGCCTCGGCGTGTAGCGCCCCCGGCCCGTGACAGCGCTCGCACGAGATGCCGTTGGGTACGACGCTGTACTTGCCGTTGGTGAACGCGACCGGTTCGGGATAGGCGTTGTGGCACGTCATGCACCGGTCGGGCACGACGCGGCTGAAGCGGGCATTGGCCTGCGCGTAGCCCGGGCTGAAGTCCCACTTTTGCCCCTGCGTGTACCACGTGAGGGGAAGCTGGTGATACCAGTCGTTTACCACTACCAGATACGTGCGGGCCGCCGAGCCGCTGCCCATGACGAACTGCGCCTCGCGCACCAGGTGGTGCGTCCGCGTACCGTCTGCACCGATCCGGTATTCCTCCTGAAAGAACTGGTCGCCCTCGCGGTAGGCGCGATAGTAGAGGTTGGTGGAGGCGTGGTAAAGGGCCGGGCTGGGCCACCGCTCGGTCGCGTTCTGAGCTGTCAGCGGGTAGTACGACTGCGCCATGCCGTGCGTCTGGTAGCTGGCCGCCAGTTCGCCGTGACACTGTGCGCACACAGCGTCGCCCACGTAGGCCACGTCGTCCGCGACGTTCTCGAAAACCTGCGTGGGCACGCCCTGCTCTGCCGACGGGCGGCAACCCGCCAGCCCGACCAGCGCGGCCAGCAGCCACAAACCGGCCTGCTTTCTCATCTTGCGCGTGGAATCTTCGGATACATGAGGACGCGAAACGCGGTGCCCGCTTGGTGGATCTCCGCTCTGGAGGCGATCTCCCCGCTGTAAGGGCGCAAATATGTGTGCCCCTCTCTACGCCGCTCGCGCACAGCTATGCGCAGCGGTGCCACTCATAAAAAAGGCGGGGCGACCCCTTGAGGCCGCCCCGCCGGACGCAGCAAGTGCGTTGCTTTACAGCGTGACGCTGGCCGTGAACATGTTCACGCCGCCGCTGAAGAAGTCCGTCGGACGGTAGGCGTAGTCAATCGTGAGGGCGGTGCCGCTCACGTTGAGGTTCAGGCCTG
>CBDUBO010000688.1:0-1510 GCA_965365405.1 uncultured Rhodothermales bacterium
TCGCTCAAAGTGGCCGACGCCGCCATCTTCGTCATGAACGCTGCCGAGGGCGTGCAGGTGGGGACGGAGCTGGCCTGGCACTACGCCGACATGACGCACACGCCGGCCATGTTCGTCATCAACCAGCTCGACCGGCCCGATTCGAGCTTCCGCGACCTGGTGAAGCAGATCCAGGAGCGCTTCGGGCGCGGCGCGACGCTGGTGCAGATCGCGGGCGGACAGGGCACACGCTCCATTATCGACGTGCTGCTGATGAAGCAGCTTTTCCACCCCGAAAACCTGAACGGCAAGTCCGAAGAGCGTGACATCGAAGCCGCGTTCGCAGAAGAAGCCGACGCGCTCCACAACGCGCTCGTCGAAAACATCGCCGAGAACGACGAGGGGCTGATGGAGCTGTACTTCGAAAAGGGTAACCTCACCGAGGAGGAGATGCGCAAGGGGTTGGCCCAGGCCATGATCAGAAGGCAACTCTTCCCCATCTTCATTGCCAGCGCCGAGCAAAACATCGGTGTGGGGCGGCTGATGAGCTTTATCAACAACGTTTTTCCAGCGCCCTCGGCCATGCCACCGGCCCGGCTCGAAGGCGGTGGCACGCTCGCGCCCGACCCGAAGGGGCCGCCCGTGGCGTTCGTGTACCGCACGATGGCCGAGCCGCACGTGGGCGAGTACTCGTTCGTGCGCGTCTATGGCGGCACGCTCAAGAGCGGCCTCGACCTGGAAAACGCGCAGACGGGCGTGACCGAGCGCGTGGGCACGCTCTACACCGTCAACGGGCGCGAGCGCGACACGATGGACGAGGCGGCGGCGGGCGACCTGGCGGCGCTCATCAAGCTCAAAAACACGCACACCAACAACACGCTGCGCGCCAGGGGCTCGGGCGCCGTCGTCGAGAAAATCCACTTTCCCGATCCGCGCTACACCGTCGCCATCCACGCGGCCCACGAGGGCGACGAAGACAAGCTGGCACAGGGCATGCACCAACTCGTGGAAGAAGACCCCTCGCTCATCGTCACCCAGGACGCGCACCTGGGGCAGACGCTGCTGGCGGGGCAGGGCGAACTGCACCTTCAGATTGCCGCTTTCCGCCTCAAAAACCGCTTCGGCGTGGACGTGGTGTTCGACAAACCACGCATCTCGTACCGCGAAACCATCCAGAAGCAGGCACGCGCCCAGTACCGGCACAAAAAGCAGACGGGTGGGGCCGGCCAGTTTGCCGACATCTCGCTGCTGGTCGAACCCCTCAACGGCGAGTTCCGCGCCCCCGCCGACATCAACGTGCGCAACGTGAGTGTGGAAGAGACGGCCTGGGGTGCGAAGGTGGAGTTCATCGACGCCATCGTGGGCGGCGTGATCGACATGCGGCGCTTTTTCGGGGCCATCCAGAAGGGCATCCTCGAGGCGCTTCAGGAAGGCCCCATCGCGGGCTACCCCGTGGGCGACCTGCGCATCGTCATCTACGACGGCGGCATGCACAGCGTGGACTCGAACGAGAACGCCTTCAAGACGGCGG
>CBDUBO010000689.1:0-1502 GCA_965365405.1 uncultured Rhodothermales bacterium
CCGGGGTAGATCGTCGTGACGACGATGTTGGGGATCTCGATGGAGGGCTGGGCTTCCTTCGGGATCGTCAGGTAGGCGTACAGCCCGCCGATGACGAGCAGGACGGTCAGCACGAGTACCGGGGTGCGGTACTTGATGGCGGCGTCGGTAATTTTCATACGGTTCGCGGGTGAGCCCGCTGCGGGTCGGAGCGAAGGGAATTGGGCGGCTGGAGGGCGGAAGGGCAGGATTGACCCCTATCCGCTCCGCTACTCGGCAGGGGCGGTAGTGGGTGCCGTCGTGGCCGGGCTGCCCACGCGCTGCCGCGTGTTGGCAACGTCGAGCCGCTCGTTCTCGGTCACGTTGTTCTGGCCCACGACGATGACTTCGTCGCCCGCCTGGAGGCCTCCTGTAATGACCACGTCGGCTCCGTAGCCGGGCCCCGTTTCGACCTGGCGGCGCTGCGCGACGATGGTGCTGTCGGTGCGGACGGCCACGTAGAGGCTCTGCCCGTCCTCGTCGCGCTGGAGCGCGGCGCGCGGCACGACGAGCGCGTTCTCGATGCGGTCGCGCCGCACGAGCACGGTGGCCACCATCGCGGGCTTGAGGCGCCCTTCGGCGTTGTTGAGTTCGACTTCGATGGGGAACGTGCGGCTGGCCGGGTCTACGGCGCTGCCCACGAACGTGACGCGGCCCGTGCGCGTCTCGCTGCCATAGGCGTCGAGGCGCACCTCTACGGCATCGCCCAGGTCCACGTCGCCCGCGTAGCGCTCGGGCACGCCCGCCGTCACCTTCACGCGGTCGGTGGAGACGACGCGGGCGATGCGGATGCCGGGGGCGGCCTGCTCGCCGCGCTGCGCGAAGTGCTCCTCGACCTTGCCGCCGAACGGCGAAACGACGCGCGTAAAGGCTAACTGCTGGCGGGCCTGGGCCAGCCCGGCCTCGGCCTGCGCGACCGACGCGCGCGCGGTGGCGCGCTGCGCCCGGATCCCCTCGAACTCGATGGCCGAGATGATGGAGTCGCGGTAGAGCCCTTCCTGGCGGCGGTAGTTGTCCTCGGCCAGTTCGAGTTGTGCCTCGGCCTGGCGCACGAGCGCCTGCGCCTGATTTACCGCCGCCTGCGCCAGCGTCGGGTCGAGCTGGGCCACGAGGCCACCGGCCGGCACATACGTGCCCAGGTCGCGCAGCGTCGTGACGGTGCCCGACGTCTGGGCGGACAGGATGGCGTCGTTGGTGGCGTCCACGCTGCCCGTCACCTCGATCACGTCCTCGAACGCGGTGGGCTGGACGACCATCGTTTCGACGCGGACGGTGCGCGTGGTGGGGGCGGCCTCGGTGGCCGTGTCGGTGCCGGAGCAGCTACTCAGCACGAGGGCCGCCGCGAGAGCAAGGCCGGAAAGGGTGCGGTGGGTCATATAGGTAGTGGGTGAGGTCGGGGTGCGAATGGTCAATTCGTCAATGAGCAGTGGGCAATTGTCAACGAGAGAAGGAGTCAGGCCTCTGTCTCTTCCATTGCCCATTGA
>CBDUBO010000690.1:0-1501 GCA_965365405.1 uncultured Rhodothermales bacterium
GACCGAGCGGCGTGGCGGTTCCAGCCCTTCTGTCCGCTGATGGTTAAAAGGTCGTCGGCGGCCTCGTATCATGCGCCGGCGCAGGCAAGCACCCTCCTTCTCCCCCGTCTAAGGCTTTCATGGAAGAACGCGACCTCGTCTGGAAAATCTATGCCGAGTTGGGCGCTACGGAGCGGCACTTCAACGGGCTTCAGTCGCACTACCGCACCCTCGCGTCTACGTGGCTGCTGGCGGCCTTTGGCGGCATCGGCTTCGTGCTCACCACCGAGCTGTCGTTCGTGGCCGTACCCGCTGAACTCGCCGTCGCTCTCATCGGCGTGGCGGCGGCGGCCGGGCTGTACCTGCTGTGGATGCTCGACCTGCTCGTGTATCACCGCCTGCTGGACGCTGCGTTTATCGAGGCGCTGCGCCTGGAAGAGCGGCACGCCTGGCTGCCGCAGGTGCGGACGGGCATGATGCGGTTGCACGGGGCGCGGGGCGTGCTGCACCGCGTGCGCGTGTTCTACCTCGCCGGTTTCGGCCTGATGGCGCTCGTGGCCACGGCGGCCCTCGCCGCGTGGGCGTTGTCGCGTGCAGAGAGCGCCGGGCTGGCAGGAGCCGCCGCCCTTGCGGTCGCCGCGGCGCTGCTGGGGTACCGCATGCTGCGCGGCACGCGCGACACCGCCGACCTGCGCCGCGACGTGGACAGCAAAGGCGCGCCTTGACACCTGCGGCACGCTGCGCTATCGTGAGGCGAGCACGCGGGTAGAGGTTTGTGTTTCACACCGCGTGCCTCTCCGGAACCGCCTCGTTTTGGCGTCCGGCGCACATTTTTTCGCTGAGAGGTGCACGATGGCGAGACTTCTGTTTGCCGTCCACGGTATGGGCGAGCACGATGCGGGCTGGGCGGCCTCCGTGCTGGACACCCTCAACGCTGCGGCGCTGCCGTTCGGTTTTTTCGATTCCCGTCCTCCGCCCTTCGTCTTTGCCGATCCCGACGCGGGCGGCCTCGACCCCGGCCCCGACCGCGTGGCCGTCGTGCCCATCGGCTACGACGGGGTGTTCGAGACGTGGCGGCAGCAACTCGGGGCGTCCGTCGAAGAGCTTCGCGCTTTCGTTCGCGCCGGCGAGATCGGGCTGCCCGACGCGGGTAGTGTGCTGCTTAACTGGCTCGACACGGCCCCGGAGGACGAGCGGCGCTACTTCTGGTCCCACGGCCTCGACGTGCTGCTCTACCGGTACACGCGCAAGGCCGGCGAGGTGCGCCTGCGCGTTGTCCAGCAGCTGGCACAGGCGCTGACGCGCGCGCAGCAGGGCGGCCGCATCGTGCAGGCGAGCGTGGTGGCGCACAGCCTGGGCACCGCTGTCGCCCACGACAGCCTGGCCGTGCTGGGCACCGAGCCCTTTGGCAACCCACCCAGCCGCGCCTTCTGCCAGCCGCGTCTGTTCCACAGCGTCTGGATGCTCGCCAACGTGAGCCGCGTGCTCCAGTCCGACCGCGACGTGTACGGCGGCATCGTCA